>USKC01000043.1 GCA_900555195.1 uncultured Lachnospiraceae bacterium | reverse complement strand
ATAACTAATTTTACTGCACAAATTATACTTTAATATTATTCTCTCTTAAAATGGATACCTCAATTCTATTTGGAGGGCAATTATGAAGCAAAAGATAGCCTTTATAAACTCAATAAAATGCAAGATATTTATTATCCAAAACTTTAATAAATCATTGAATTCCAAGGAATTTCAAACAATTATATGAACGGACTGAGTCATTCAGTCCGTTTTTATTTGAATTTAAACACAGCATTTCTGAGAGAGGTTAAAACATATGAAACGTATGAATTCTACCTTATCAAAATGCTCAAAAATATTTCATTCTCATACATTTCAAGAAGTAAATAATTTGGTGCTAAACAGGTTTTATTTTTAATTCAATTTTTAGCGGTATATTTTATGCCGAAAGCGGAAATTGCAATGCATTTTTAAAAACCGGACAAATAGTGAGGTCAATGCATGACAAAATATTTCCTGTTTTTACAAAGGCAGCCTCATCATTTTTCCCAAATGATGAAGCTGTTTTTTAATTTTCTATTTTCTTTTGCTCCCATCCCAAAACGGGCCAGATCTCCTCCTGTACCACTACCTATCCCAAATACTATAAATCATTTCTGCCTATGCAGAAGTCCAAAATTTAAAAAGGATGAGGTATGGTATATGTACATTATCAAGATAAATGGAATAGAAATAGAAGTTTCAGAAGATGTCTACTATACATATTATAAAGGCCTCCGTAAAGAACGTTACTTTATGAGTGATTTAAAATATGGAAGAACTTATAAGGATGCGCAAAGCGGAGAATACATCAAAATGCCCCCAAGAGAAATTTCTATAGATGCTTTAAACGACCAAGGTTATTTTTTCCAGGACACAACAGATGTAGAAACATTCGTTTTGCAAGAACTCCTAAAGGAAAAGCTGAGGAAAGCTTTGATGTGCCTAACGGATAGTGAACTGGAACTAATTTATGCCTTGTTTTATGAAGATATTTCAGCTGCAGAGTTTGCAAGGAGAAAGGGGGTATCCAGAAAAACAATTATAAATCGGAAAGAAAAGATTTTAAGAAAACTGAAGAAAGAATTCTAATTTTCCTTTAAACATGGAACCCTGCCTGGAAATTGGGCGGGGTTCCATGTTTAAAGAAAAATTAGGATAATCATAGGATATATACCGTTTAAAAATCTTTCTTATTTTTTTCTTTACTATTCATTGATAAAAGTATATAGTAAAATATGATATCGGAACAAATGAGTCAAAATTCCAAAATGCTTAAAAGGAGGTACACATGGCAAGAAGGAAAAAGAACATGACACTTGAAGAGGAATTAAATTATTTAGAGAAAGAAATCGAAAAAACCTCTGAATTACTTAAGCAGTTAAAAAACCGCCGAAAAGAGATTTTACAGTGCAAAGAAGAAGCTGACCTGAAAGCGCTCTATGAAAAAATTCAGGAGTCCGGAAAAACAGTAGCAGAAGTCTTGGCTGAAATAAGCAAATAGTTTTTTCTAAATTAGAATATATCGTAGTTAAAGAAGAAGCCTCAATCGCGTTATATCCATAATTGAAGGCTTCTTCTTTTTAACATTTGAATAAATTGGAACAAACCACTTGATGTTTTCTTTCTAAAATTCATGCTCAGGGAAAAAATGTTCCAGCACATCCAAACTATCTTTAGATGTATATCCCCACAGAACTGAACTTAACGCTTCAATCGCCTCTTTGCGTTTACGATAATAGGTTCGTATACTAATATCTCGGATATGAGAATGTAATTTTTCTATAATCTCTTCTACGTTCTGGAGCTTTTGGGGAGAAAGAAACGCATAGTACAATACCCAGTAATAATCCTCGCCATATTTGTGTTTTTTACGAAGTAAATCGATCGAAGAATCCAAAAGTCTAAGCATATTTCTACTTCGTTCAATACTCCTAGCATGATATTCTATATCACTCCCCCCAATATCAGCGCCGGCACAATAAATTGAATCAAGGAATTCGTCTACTGTACTGCCATATTCTATCTGAAATCTGTTACGCACTTGCTGAACGGACAATTCGAGGCTCCATACAACATCTCGGTACTTTTTTAATAGCATCCATGTATCGTGGTAGATAGATTTCTTTTTTTCTTCTTTCCCATTATTCATAACTCATACTCCCTTTTTAATCTGCAAAACATAAGGACAGACAAATAGGTACTTTGCCTGTCCTTGTTATTGATATATTCAATTATACGTCTAAAACATCAAATTACTTCAATGTATAGATGATTCATCCGCAGCATATAAATCATAGTTGGCCTGGGATCTATATGCATTATCAATTGTTAACGGCGCATTCAACAATGCAGCGAGCAGATAAGCCTTGATATTTTTGATATTGGTCGTATTTTTATGCAGACAATCCATCACATACCGAATATGCGAAGCATCTAATCGCATAAACCTATTCCGAATAACATCACTAGTATAGTTTTTATTCCCGATTCTAATAGAATCATCCACAATACAGAGGGTTTCAGCTATAATTTCTACCAATTCATCCAGACAAGCTTCATCCCCTTTTCTACAATCTGCTTTTAAATAGTCATACTCAATTTGCTTTCTAATAAGCTGCTCATAATCTTCAAATGAAAGATCACTTTTAGAAAGATGGAACGATGGATAGATAGTATCCATCTTACTGTGATCAGTTTTTTTATTATCAGTCTTATTAGTCAGTAAATTATGGCTACTCTGGAGTAGTCTATTCTGGCTATTCTGGATCTGCCATTTTTGACCATTCTGAGCATCTTTTGAAGAAGATACAGACAAGCTCTTCTCCTGAATTTTGTTTACAGGATTAATCTTGCAACTCTTGAGTTGCCAAATTTGGCCACTCTGAGAAGACGCTTCCATAATAGGAGGTTCGCTTGATTCTTGTCTTTTATCTTCTTTTATCTGACACTGCTCTTGTTTATTCCCTTCAACCGGCGTATACGCAGATATCTGGTCTCTGCCCTCTTCTTTTTTCTTATCGCAGAGTTGCCAAATTTGGCTATTCTGAAGTTGTACAATCTGGCAGTCTCTACGTTGTTCATTTTCACCTTCTTTCTTTCCTGCAGAAACGGCTATCCCCTGTTCTGAAATAAAATTTTTCAGATAAATGATATTCGGTTTTCCAAGTCCTTGACGTCTCTTTTCAATCAGACCAATTCCTGTTCTGGAATCCAGTTCATTCAATAGACGGCTTGCCTTCCTTTCGCTGCATGTAAATGTTTCCATCACATCTTCCAAAGTAAAAATGATATACACCCTATTTTCTTCATCTATCCATTTATTTTTCATTGACAAAGACATCCTATCAAGCATAATGCCATATAGGATCTTAGCGTCGCTGGATATTCCTTGAAACCGCTTATCCGTTATGAGAATCTTTGGAAGCCTATAAAAGTTAAATTGTTCCGCTTGTGTTCCATAAAAATAGTCCAACAGCATCTCTTTCATCTTCTGGTTCTCCAAGCCATTCCTACTCTGCTGTTTTGCCTTCCGCAAAGTAAAGGGATAGAGCCTGATCTATAATATTATCAAACTCTTTTTGACTGATTTTGTCTGTAAAATATTTTTGATAGATGGCAGGCTTTATTTTGAATGTAATCGGTTTTGCAACAGTTACATTTCTGTTTCCAATCAGAATTTCCCGCATTAATTCATCCGTTAATTTCCCATGGCTGCCTCTCAGCAATACTGCATTTCGTGAATTTATTTTGCATACACCTTCGCTCAGAATATGTTCTAAAATCCCCTGCTCCTCTTCTGACAAATAAGATAAATTCACTCCAGATGATAAGGTAATTTCTCCATTATCTATTCGTTTTTTTAGAGTTGGAAGTAATTCATTAATACGCAGATAATTTGCTACCATCCGCCCTGTAAGATCGTATTCAGCGCCAAGAGTATCTCGAGACTTGTGGAACTCATTTCCACAGGTGGTTTCCCCGTCCTCATCCCATCCGTTTTCAAGCCTCTTTATTTCTTTTATAATATCATTCCTTTTTCCCTGAGAAATCACTTTTTGGTATCGGACGGATAAAATAGCCGCTTTCTCCGAAGGACATAATTCTGTAAAAGAACGCTGTATTACATTTGTTTCTATTACATATATCCACGCCTCCTTATCGGATAGCCCCTCTTTTACAATACATGGAATTTTATCCAATCCTGCAATCATTGCCCCTTGCTGCCTGTTGTGGCCTGCCAACATTTCATAGCAGTATCCATTCTCGTCCGGTTCAATCTTCCGCACAATGGCAGGAACTAAGATTCCATTTTGGGAAATGCTTTCCACAAGTTCTTTCAGTCTATCACCCTCATACAAATGAAAAGGATGGCTTCGGAACATCCGAATTGAGGCCGGAGACAGGTATTCGACTCTGTTTTCTTTTACTCCTTGTCCTGTCTCTTCTGAGAATTCTTGTTCCGCATCTTCCAACCCCAAAAGTTCATCCATAGATCTTATCCTTGGTATTTTTTTAGCCATTTTCCATCACCTCCTTCGCCAATTCCATATATGCTATCGCGGCTGGGTTCATTCTGTCCATCTCCATAACACTCATACCATAACTGTTTGCGTCGCCCACCCTTATCGTATTAGGAATCTGGCAATGAAAAACCGGTAATGATTGAAAACTTTCAACGACCTGTTTATAAGTCCTGGCATATAAAAGAGTACGATTATTGCATTTGGTAAAAAGGATACCGCGTACTTTTATTTCTGGATTTAATTTCTTTTTGATTTTTTTAATCGTATCTAGTAAAGCTTGTAAACCTGTGAGCGCAAACAGTTCCGGATCAATCGGTATGATTACTTCATCGGCCGCCGTCAACGCATTAATTGTCAGGGAACCCAGAGACGGATTGGTATCTACAATAATATAATCATAAGATTGTTTTAATGGTGACAGAAGCGAAGTGAGGTAATCGTCACTATCAGGTGTCATCAATAAGTTTACCTCCGCGACAGTCAGCATTCTGCTTGAGGGCAACAAATCCACCTTACCAATATGCTGTATGTATTCTCCCTTATTCGGCAATTCCTCTTCCATAAGCATGCTGGTAATCAGCGTTCCCGTTGTATGACGGATTTCTTTCTGCATTATCCCAAAGCTTGTAGTCAGGTTAAACTGCGGATCAAAATCTACCGCTAAAACATGTTTTCCCAATTCAGCAAGGGAATAAGACAGATTACGCACTGTACTTGTCTTTGCAACGCCTCCCTTTTGGTTGGCAACTATAATCGTCTTGCTCATATCTCCTCCTGCTTATCCAAGGCCCTTTCTTATGTTTTTGTCTCCAGCCACTTTAAATCCGCACGCGCAATCCCGTTAGTTCTGAAGTTCTTATCCCTACCAAATACCAAGCATTTCCCAATTCGATCCTAGTGGGAATCCAACGATTTCCAACCAAAACATCCATTGGTGTACCGCAGTGTAATCCTCCATAATAATCGTTTAAATCAAACCGGATATCCATCCTTTCATATTCCTCATCAAAAACTAAAACACCCTGTTTCATAGACAACTCCTCCTGTTTATTGATAGCATTGCCATATTGGGTCATTTTGAAACAAAAAGGGACCAGCAGGATGGAAAGTTCCCGCTAGTCCCTTACGCAGTTTCATCAAATTGTATCGGCATATTGCAATATGCCGTTCGGCCATCCACCTCTCTTTCTAGTTTGATTTTCAGTAGACAGTCGCAGGGATTTACCCTCTGACATTTTGGACGAAATCAGCGAAACCCCAGTATTTATGCGGCTTTCCGACTTTGTCCTATTATAACGCATCCGTCTATCCGCCTGACTATTCCTGTCGCTTTCATATAAGAAGTTCCTCCATTTGCTATACTTTCCGTTTCTTGGAATAGTATCTGTAGGTCGAAGAATTTTATGCGTTGACAGATCGAATAATCAGAAAGGCATTTTCAGCCGGCCGTTCCTGCGTCACCCACGCACCGTCCACACATAGGTTCCGGACGGAACGGAAGCCACAAGGAAATCCGCTTCCCGCTTAAGCGGCAATTTCACATCTGCCTGCAGCACTGCTTCTGTTTTGCTCTCCAACAAACCGGACGTCTCCTCTATCTCTTCCCCATCCAGGAAGCAATGCTGGCCATTTCTGTATGGTATCCACACCTGCGCCGTACTTCCGGCGGGGATATCCACATGCAGTTCCCATACGCCGGCCCTTTTTTCACAGGCAAGGCACACGCTTCCAAAAGGAGTGAGGATAGAACCTTTCACCCGTCCGATCTCTTCCGACAGCCAGGGATGGATCCGCACCTTTCTGTATCCCGCTTCCAGCGGAGCGATGCCAAGCACGAAACGGCACAGCCATTCCTTCACATGCCCCATCATGGCATGATTGCGGGATCTTCCCATGCCGTGCCACAGTTCCGTATAATTCCAGTATTCCGGCAGCGTGGTCAGCCCCTGAGCCACAAAGTATCTGTAGCTAGGCTGCGTGGGGTTCATCACCATCCGATATACCACATCATTTCTCTCATGAGAAGCCAGGGCACAGAATACCTGCTTTAGGCCCACTTCTCCGGAAGTCAGATGCCAGTCCGTCGCTTCCACCGCCTGTACAAGTCCGGCCAGTGCCCGTTCCGTCTCCTGCGGCTTTATGATCCCGGAAAACAGGACACAGCCATAGCTGGCCTGGCTTCCATTGCCATAGATCCCTGTTTTCTCCTGAAAACATTCCTCATCCGCGTAGAAGCCCTCCCGAATCGTATCGGCCAGATGCGCATAACGCGCCTGATCCGCTTCCTGACCGAGCACACCCGCAATATCGGCAAGGGTGCGCGCCTGCAGATAAAAGGCACAGGTAGCTACCAGCGCGGCGGGCGTCTGTTCATTGAGCTGGCCCCATTCTCCCATCTGGGCATAGCCGCGTAAGACGCCGTTTACGGACTGTTCTTCCAGATGGTTCAGATAGGCTTTCATCATGGTATAGTTCTGCCGCAGAATCCCTTCTTCTCCGTATTCCATATAGTCATACCAGGGAGTCATGATGCAGGCCCCGCCCCAGTTGGGATCCTTATATAAGCCGCGGATCCGGAAATATTCCGGTGCAATGCCGGGCACAAAGCCTGCGCTTTCCGTCTCTTTTTTCTCAAGCTGGCCGAAGTCGCAGCCCGGATATTTCTTTGGATCCTCTTTTACGCCTCTTCCATCTTCCGGTATGCCCGTCACCTGCGCGTCCCGCATATCCGCCAGGATCTTCGGGATCCAGGCACGGATGTCATAGCCTGCGGCCATGGAAGAGAACATCAGCTGTGTGGTCTCCAGCCAGCCCAGCTTCTCGATCTGCGGGCAGTCCGTGAAACTGCACATCATATTGCTTTCAATGGAGCGTTCCGTGATCTGGTTGATCCGGTTGATCAGGGAATTGTCCGTCTCAAAATCGGACACCTTCTCATTCATCAGACGAACGGCACAGCCTTCAAAGTTCTCCACAGAGGGTTCTCCTGGAAAACCGGACACCTCCACATACTGGAAGCCATGATAACAGAAATGGGGATGCCATTCCTCCGTCCCCGTCCCCGCTATGGTATAGCTGTCCTGCACGCGGCAGTCATACAGCGTATCGCAGCTCTGGGTACAGGAAGACTGATCCACACCGCTTCCGTCCGCTTTTACCACCTCCGCAGGATACAGCTGTACTTTCTGCCCCGCGTAGCCCTGTGTGTCCTTCAGCTTCAGGCAGATGAAGCCCGCGCTGTTTTTTCCCATATCCACCAGCCATCTGTTTCCGGGCAGCCTGCTTATCTGCTTCGCCTGCCAGCGTTCCCAGATGCGGATGGGAGGAAATTCCTTCGCCGCAAGCCTTCCCTTCGGCGGTTCCATGCGCCTTGCATCCGCCCAGCCGGAGCGATCCGCCTTCGCGGTGTCCCAGCCTTTCATCTCCAGCGCCCTGACCGCGTCATAATCCTCTCCGCCATACCAGTTCTGGAAGGTAACCGGGCCATCTGCGATCTTCCAGCCCTCCCTGCTGGCGGCCACGATCTCCCGCCGCCCGTCTTCTCTTTCCACTTCCACCTGGGCCAGCAGCTTCACATCCCCGCATATGCCGTCTCTCAGATAACTCGTATCATCTTTCTGATAGCGGTGCTTCTCCGACAAGCTGCCGTCAGGCATTTTCATGACCGGATCCACTGCAAAATTGGCATACTGGCCGTTTCCGAGAAGCACGCCCAGCACGTTCTCCCCTTCCTGCAGCAGCCCCGTCACATCATAGGTCACATAATACACGCGGCGTTCATATTCGCTCTCGCCGGGCTCATACAGCGCATCCGTCACCTGTCTGCCGTTCAGCGTTGCCCAGAAGAGGCCGAGCCCGCTGATATAGAGCCTGGCCTTTCGCACCGTTGCGAGATCCGAAACCACAAAGGAGCCGGCGATCGCAGGAGAAGCGGACTTGTCCCCTTCATACGCATCACCCCTTCCGATCCATTCCGCCTTCCAGTCTTCCTCTTCCAAAAGGCCCATCTCAAAATGCGCCGGTTCGCTCCATGCGCTCTCCTGATCCCGTTCATCCCAGACACAGACCTTCCAGAACGCTTCCTGCCTGGAACGAAGCGCCTCGCCTTCATAAACGATTCCAAAGCAGCGGCCTTCTTGCCGCTTTCCGCTGTCCCACAGATCCGCTTTTTCATTTTCCAGCAGTTTCTCCGTGGACGCCACCAGAATCCGATACGCGCTCTGCCTCGCTCCTCTGCGGTCAAAGACAGCTTCATACGAGAAAACAGGCCTCCGGCAACCCAGACCGATCGGATTGTCCAGATACTGTACCTTCTGATTCTTTATCTTTCCCATGTTTCTTCCTCCATTTGCAAGCATCCGTTTCCCCTACAGAAACAATGAAAAAATTACCGTCATGATTCCACAGATTCCAATGGCCAGACCGCTCATGGCGCCTTCCGTCTCACCCAGCTCCACCGCCTTGGATGTTCCCATGGCATGGCTGCAGGCGCCGATGGCAAGGCCCGCGGCAACCGAATCCTTCACCCGGAATATCCGGATCAGCCAGGGCGCCAGAATGCTTCCCAGAATCCCGGTTATGATGACCGCCACAACCGTGATGGGAACCAGGCCGCCATGGCTTTCCGAGATGCTCACAGCGACGGGCGTGGTGACGGATTTGGGCAGAAGGGAAACGGTCATGGTTTCATCCAGTCCGAACAGGCGGCACAGCAGAAGCACGCTTCCCATGGACGTCAGGGAACCCGCCGTACACCCAACCAGGATAGGCAGCCAATTTTTCTTGAGCAGTTCCACACGCGTGTAGATGGATACCGCCAGACAGCTGGTAGCAGGGGCCAGAAACATATTGATGATGCTGCCGCCCTCATTATAATGCTCATATGGGATCTTAAAGATCAGCAATACGCCCGACACCAGGACGATTGCAATGATCAGCGGATTGCAGATGATCAGCCCTGTTTTCTTCTGAACCCATATGCCAATGGCAAAAGCAAGGATGCTAATTGCAATTCCAAAAAACGGGGATGCAGTCACTTCAGCCATTCTCTGTGCCTCCCTTCTTCCTTCTCATCAGCCACAGCGTTCCCTTAATGGCATAGACCGTGGCCGCAAAGGTCAGCACCGTGGTGATAAAACAGATCAGAAACAGCTTCCACACGCTGCCAGAGAGCACATCAAAATAATTGATGATGCTCACCCCCGCAGGGACAAAGAAGAAGGCCATGTTCGACAGGAGGAAATCCGATTTTTCCTGAACATGCTCCACCTTCAGGATGCGCGCCGCAAGCAGCGCAAACAGCAGGATCATACCAATCACACTGGCCGGGAAATCAAACGGAAGCAGCGCTTCCACAATTTCACTCAGCCAGCATATGGAAAAAATAATGCCGATTTGATAGATGATTTTCATTTGTTTTTCTCCAGTATCCGTTTTCATGCCCGGCCCGTTTTTTCATTATTCTGCTGCCTATTGCAGGATATTCGTCCGGTCGTTTTCTCCTAACAGCCGCTCCATATCCGCAAGCAGCTTTTCCGTCAGGCTGATCAGATGCTCCGCATCTTTTTCCACCACGCCGCATTTCTTATAGCGCAAGAGAAAATAGGGTGTGCCTTTGGCTGTGAAGGTCAAGGGCGAACCATATTGGTGCAGGAGTTCCGGGATATTCTCCACCCGAAGCAGCGCATCCGGCCGCAGAAGGAGCTTCAGTTCCCCGTCCCTCCCCTTGATCTCCGTCACATAGAGCGAATGGGCTTTTACCCGGATGAGCGCGATCCGGAGCAGATTGTCCACGCAGCGGGGAACTTCTCCGAAACGGTCCAGCAGTTCCTCTTTCATGTCCGCGCTTTCTGCCGCATTCTCCACACCCGCGATCCGTTTGTAGATGTCCAGCTTCTGCTGTTCGTTGACAATATATGCGGGCGGGATGAATGCATCCGCTTCCAGTTCCACCGTAGTGGTAAAATCTACAGCTCTGCTTTCTCCCTTCAGCGTCCTTACCGCATCATTGAGCATCTTGCAGTACAGATCGTATCCGACCGCTTCCATATGTCCGGACTGTTTCTTTCCCAGCAGATTGCCTGCGCCGCGGATCTCCAGATCCCGCATGGCGATCTTGAATCCGCTTCCCAGCTCCGTGAATTCCCGAATGGCGGACAGACGCTTTTCCGCGATCTCTTTTAACATCTTATCCCGCTTATACATCAGGAAGGCATAGGCCGTGCGGCTGGAACGGCCCACCCTGCCGCGCAGCTGGTAAAGCTGAGACAGTCCCAGTTGATCCGAATCATGGATAATCATGGTATTCACATTGGAGATATCCAGTCCGGTTTCGATGATCGTGGTGGAGACCAGCACATCGATCTCTCCATTGATGAAATCATACATGATCCGTTCCAGTTCATGTTCCTTCATCTGGCCGTGAGCAAACGCTACCGCAGCCTCCGGAACCAGCTTCTGAATGATGGCAGCCATATCTGCGATGTTGTTTACACGATTATACACATAATAGACCTGCCCGCCCCGGGACAGTTCCCGCACAATGGCCTCCCGAATCATTTCCTCATTATATTCGCACACAAAGGTCTGAATAGGCTGCCGATCCTGAGGCGCTTCTTCCAAAACGCTCATATCCCGGATTCCGATCAGGGACATATGCAGCGTCCTGGGAATGGGGGTGGCCGTAAGCGTCAGCACATCCACATTTTCCTTCAGCTTCTTGATCTTCTCTTTATGCGTCACACCAAAGCGCTGTTCTTCATCGATGACCAGAAGGCCCAGATCCTTGAACTGGATATCCGCGGACAGAATGCGGTGCGTTCCGATCACAATGTCCACCAACCCTTTTTTCAGGTCTGTCACCGTCTTTTTCTGCTCCGCCGGTGTTCGGAAACGGCTCATCAGGTCGATGCGCACAGGAAAATCCTTCATTCTCTGGGTAAAGGTGTTGTAATGCTGCTGCGCGAGGATGGTGGTGGGCACCAGGAACGCCACCTGCTTCCCATCCTGTACCGCCTTAAACGCCGCCCGGATGGCAATCTCCGTCTTTCCGTATCCCACATCGCCGCAGATCAGCCGATCCATGATGCGGTGGCTTTCCATATCCTCCTTAGTAGCCGCAATGGCAGCCAGCTGGTCTTCCGTCTCATCAAAGGGAAACATCTCCTCGAATTCCTTCTGCCAGACGGAATCCTTTTCAAAGGCAAATCCCTCTTTCTGCTGTCTTACCGCATACAATTCCACCAGATCCTTGGCGACCTCATCCACGGCGCTGCGCACCTTCGTCTTGGTTCTGGTCCATTCCTGGGTTCCCAGTTTGTTCAGCTTGGGCAGCTTGGCAGCATCAGCGGAAGCATATTTCTGAATCACATCCAATCCCGTGGCCAGCACATACAGATTGCCCCCGTCCCGATAGGAGATCTTGATATAATCCTTGATGGTGCCGTTCATCTCCACCTTCTCGATCCCCTGATAGATACCGAGTCCATGGGTCTCATGCACCACATAGTCCCCTACCTTCAGCTCCGCAAAATCCTGGATCTTCTGCCCCTCAAACTGCCTCCTGCGCTTCTTCTTTTTCTTCTGGGCCCCAAAGATATCGCTCTCAGTGATGACCACAAACTTGAGCAGCGGATATTCAAATCCCCTTTTCACATGGCCATAGAGAAGCTCCACCTCTCCCGGCAGGACCTCCCTGTTCGCATCCTCACTGTAGAAACTCGCCAGGCCTTCCTCCTGCAGATCCTCGGCCAGCCGCTTTGCCCGGGTACGGGAACCTGACAGAAGCAGCACGCGATATCCGTTCTTCTTATACCGCTTCAGATCCGCAGTCAGCGCTTCAAAGCTGTTATTATAAGAGGCCATTCCTTTGACGTTCACATCGAATTTTTTCTGCGGCGCGATCAGCGCATTCCGGCTGTCCATGGAAGAGAGCAGCACAGTCCGCATTCCGGCCAGGCGGGAGGCTGTCTCCTCAAAGCCATACAGCAGATCCGCCTGCCCCGGCAGGATATATCCCTTCTCCAGCCGGTGGCTCATGCTCTCCCGAAACTCCATCTCCACCGCTTTTCCCTGTTCCGCAAGGCGCAGGGGCTCATCCAGGAAAAAGCAGGTATAGCGATCCGGAAAAAACTGCAGGAAGGATACCGTATCCTCATAGAAATAGCGGATATAGCTCTCCAGGCTCGTCACCTGTATGCCCTCCCGCAGCTGTTGTGCAACCTCTCTCACCTGGCCGGTGATACGGGCCGCCTCTTCCGTATGAAAACCCTCTCTCAATTTTCCTGCAAAAGCCTTCGCCTCTTTTTCGATCCGCGAAAGCCCTTCCCGTTTCTGTTCTCCGGTCAAAATCAGTTCCGTTGCCGGATAAATATCGATCTGGGTTAACTTCTCCACGCTTCTCTGGCTTCCCAGATCAAAAGAACGGATGGACTCCACCTCTTCTCCCCATAATTCAATCCGATAGGGATTCTCTTCCGTCAGGTCGAAGATATCCACAATCCCGCCGCGGATGGAAAACTGCCCGGGCGCTTCTACCTGATAGGTTTTCTCATATCCCATCCGTGCCAGGCTGTCCGCCAGCTTCACCTCATCCAGGCTGCTGTCTGCGTCCACATGGATCACCGCGTCCGCGATCTCTTCCAGAGATACCTGCGGGCTCATCAGGGCTGCAAAAGTGGTGACCACCGTCACCGGTTTTCCCTCGATCAGACGGCGCAGCGTCTTCATCCGCTCCGCCACCAGCTGATTCCCGTGGATGTCTGCCTGATAGAAAATCAGATCCTTTGCGGGATAAAGGATCGTGCTTTTATCATAGAAAGCGTATTCTTCATAGATTTCCCTCGCCCGAAGGTCACTGAACGTAACGATGACTTTATAAAGGAAGCCATCGCTCAGTCCATACGCCATATGCAGTTTTTGGGAATCCACACAGCCCGTAAATGCGACGCAGGCCTTTTCTTTCCGAAGCAGCGCCTGTCCTTCTTCAAATTCCGCCAATTCTCCAAGTGGTGCTGTTAACGATTTCATATTTGCTCCCGTCCCTCCGCCAACGGCAGTCTCAGCCTTCCGCCGGTTCCTTTCCTTCCCGGCGTTTCTGATTATATTGGTTCATGGCCGCATCCGGCCCTTCTTTCACCACCGCCGCGGCTGCCTGTGCCGCAAGGCGGACGCTTTCTTCCATCTTTTTTTTCTCATCCGGTGCAAAGTGGCCCAGCACATAATCCGCCAGATCCCATCCCGCCGGTTTCTCGCCCACGCCGACCCGCAGCCGCATGAATCCTTCCGTTCCCAGATGCAGGATGATATTTTTCAGCCCGTTATGGCCGCCAGCACTTCCCTTTTTGCGGATGCGCAGCTGCCCCACATCCAAGCTGATATCATCGCAGATCACGAGCAGCTGTGTCTGCGGGTCTACCTTATAATAATCTATGATCTCCCGGAGGCATTCACCACTCAGGTTCATGAATGTCAAAGGCTTTACCAGAAGCACCTTCTCTCCCCCGATCATTCCTTTGCCCACGAGCGCCCTGTGTTTCCTGTCGATCACCCGGATTCCATATTCTTCGCCAATGGCATCTATGCAGTCAAATCCCACGTTATGCCGGGTCTTCTCATATTCCCTCTTGGGATTGCCCAAACCTGCGATTACAAACATCTTCTCTTCCTTTCTACCTCCCGGAGCCACATTTCCGTCCGAATGCGGCCTCGTCCTTCTTCCATTTCTCCAGTTTAATTCCCCGCCCGGTTCCTGTCAATGCCAAGCAGGCGCTAAAAATGAATCGGAATGACTGCTCAGCTTCCGCCTGTTGTCCGGACCGGCAGGGGTGCTTCCGTCTGCAGCCGGGGGTTGGTATCTTTTTTGACGGGGAGCCTCTAAAAACGCCAGTACTTACGCGCTGTATTTTGGCGCGTTAGTACTGCT
>USKC01000042.1 GCA_900555195.1 uncultured Lachnospiraceae bacterium | reverse complement strand
TAGCAGTACATAACGGGCCAAAAGACGGCCCGTAAGTACTGACGTTTTTAGACGGCCGCCCGGAAAGAAGATACCGGCTGCACACTGAACCGCCCCTCCGGCCAGGGGCATCTCTACCACTTCGCGAACAATAACGGAAAACGGTTATTTAATTCATGGTCATCCGGCTCTTTGAGCCTTTGAAAGGCCGGATGCGGAAGGGCTGAATCTACAGCACCCCTTAATCGCCCGATAACAATCACAGGAGATGATACGATGACAGGAAGACATGAACTGAAGCTCCATCCGGGGCTCCCTTATCCTATGGGCGTATCCGTCACTTCCGACGGAAAAGTAAATTTTGCGGCTGCTCTCCATACGAAGGAAGAATGCGGCGTTTTGCTGTATCTGGGAGGAAGGACCGCTCCGGTGCGCCTGCCTTTTCACACTGGGAAAAAGATAGGCAATATTTATTGCATGCAGGTGGAAGGGCTGGAAGAGAAGGACTTCCGGTATAACTTTTATGCAGGAGAGGAAATCCTCACCGATCCCTATGCGGGCATTGTCTATGGCAATGAACATTGGGGGAAGAAGGTGAGCCCGGCCCTTAAGGGCGGGTATTGCCCTCATGATTATGACTGGGAGGAAGACAGGCCGCTTATGACGCCGCTTTCAGAGACGGTGCTTTATCTGGTGCATCCCAGAGGATTTACCCGGCATGCCAGTTCGGGCGTGGAGCACAAGGGAACGTTTGCAGGAATTGCAGAGAAAATCCCGTATCTGTCGCAGCTTGGCATAACGGCAGTGGAACTCATGCCTTCCTATGAATTTCTGGAATTGGAAAAGAAGCCGCTGACAGGACCTGCAGGAAGCGTTTCCATGGAGGAAGCGAAGCGGCATTATATGGATAAGCCGGAAGAGGAGCAGCCGCGCATCAATTATTGGGGCTATAAAAAGGGCTATTATTTTGCGCCTAAGTTCTCATATTCCGCATCAGGCCATCCGGAGGAGGAATTCAAAGATCTGGTGAAGGCCCTGCATCGTGCAGGGATAGAACTGATTATGCAGTTCTACTTCCCGCCGGAAGTGAAGCAGGCGTATATTTTGGAAGTGATCCGGCATTGGGTGTTGGAATACCATGTGGACGGATTTCATCTGATGGGAGTTGGAATCCCGACCGCCCTTCTGGCAACGGAACCGATGCTGGGAAATACCAAGCTGTTCTGCCAGGATGTTCCCTGCCATGAGATCTATGGAAAGGAAGAAATTCCTGTATACAGGAATCTGGCGGAGTACAATGACGGCTTCATGTATGCGATGCGCCATTTCCTCAAGAGCGATGAAGATGCATTGCCGGGCGCTCTCGCGTGCCTGAGGAAGAACCCGGGGCAGTGTGGCGTCATAAATTATATTACGAATTATTCTGGTTTCACGTTGGCGGATCTGGTGAGTTTTGACGGGAAGCACAATGAGGAGAACGGAGAAGAGAATCGGGACGGAGAAGATTATAATGTCAGCTGGAACTGCGGCTGTGAAGGAAAGACCCGTAAGAAAAGCGTTCAGGATCTGCGCTGGAGGCAGATGAGGAATGCGGTGTTATTGCTGTTGACTGCGCAGGGAACCCCAATGATCGTTGGAGGGGATGAGTTTGGTTTCAGCAGGGGAGGCAATAATAACCCCTACTGTCAGGATAACCAGATCAGCTGGCTGGACTGGAGACTAAAGGGGCGGAATGAGCCCTTTTGGAACTTTGTAAAGGAAGCGATCGCTCTGAGAAAGCGGCATCCGATCCTGCATCGTCCGGTGGAGTGCACGATGCTGGATTATATTGCGTGCGGCTATCCGGATCTTTCCTATCATGGAGAAGAAGCCTGGAAGCTGAAGACAGACCGCCTGAGCAGATTTGCTGGCGTGATGTACTGCGGAAACTACGCGCTAAAAAACCGGAATGAAGCGGACAGTTCGTTTTATATCGCTTACAACATGCACTGGGAACCGCATGCATTTGCGCTCCCTGGACTGCCGGAAGGGCAGGAATGGACAGCGGTCTGCGATACAGCAGATGGCTGGACGAATCATTTTGCAGGGGAGGATGCTGGAATGGGCCGGGCGGCTGAAGGTGTGGAAGGCGAAGGCCGGAAGACGCTGGTTCCAGGCAGAAGCATCCGCATCTTGAGAAGTACCCCTTCCACCCGCACAGGAAACAGCAGGAATGAGAAGGGGAAAGATAAGAAAAGCAGCAAGAAAAAGGCAGGACAGACAGAAAAGTGAAGAAGGACGGAAAGGGTGGCTGCATCTTTGCGGGCGCCTGGAAACATTTCAGAACAATTACTTACCATAAATACCTGGTGATGAAGGGATGCTTTGCGGTTGGGCTGTACAGACAGGGCCTCATGCATGACTTGTCTAAATATTCCCCGACGGAATTCCTTGTGGGAGCCAAATATTTTCAGGGAGACCGGAGCCCGAATAACGCGGAGCGGGAAGAAAAGGGCTATTCCGCGGCCTGGCTGCATCATAAAGGGCGCAATAAGCATCATTACGAATACTGGATTGACTACAGCACACGCGAAGTGCCCGGAGGGATGGCGCCGGTGGAGATGCCTGTCAGGTATGTGGCGGAGATGCTGATGGATCGAATCGCGGCCTCCAAGGTATATCTGGGCGACCGATATACGGACGCCGCTCCGCTTCAGTATTTTCAGTCCGCAAAAGAACCGCCTGTGATGCATGAGAATACAAGAAAACTGTTGCTGCAGCTTTTGGTCATGCTGGCAGAGAAAGGGGAGGCGGAGACTTTTTCCTATGTGAGAAAAGGGCTTCTTGGAAAGAAAATCTGAAACGCCTCTTGTACGATTTAGAGGAACCTCTTCTCCTGTCCCAACATATAGTAGGGTAAAGGAGATGAGAGTATGAACTGTTTGTATTTGCTTTTGCTTTTATGCTGCTGCTCTAAATCTGGAAACAGCAGCGCAAGGAACAGCGTTTGTTCCTGTACACAGGATATGGATAACTGCGGATGCGGCAGAAGCAACCGCCGGGAAGAGCCACGGAACAGAGAAGGGGGATGCCCTTGCCAGGATACAAGGCCGGAACCAAGGCCAAGGCCGGAACCGCTGCCAAGGCCCTTCCCTCCGTTTTCGGATGGATCGGTATGCGGCTGTGAAGAACAACAATAAGAAATGAAACGTAACAGTTTGTTTTGTTATGAATGAGCCGGGAAGGAGACGTCCAGAGGCATATGAGCCCAAGGAGCATCTCCTTCTCTTATTGTAGAATATAGTTTTATTATCACGGACGTTGTGACTGGTAAAAAGAGAAGAAAATCAGCGTAAAACATCTTGCATATCGGGAGGAAGCGGAGCGGTAAAGGAAAGGGGAGTGCGCAGCAGCGGATGAAGGAACTGTAGCCTGCAGGAATGGAGTGCCTGCCGCTTCATATGGGTATCATCCGGATTATAGAGAAAATCGCCGATGAGGGGATGTCCCAGATATTGCATATGAACCCGGATCTGATGGGTTCTTCCTGTTTCCAGGTGGAGAGAAAGAAGCGAACATCCATTTGCACTGCGCAGAAGGCGATAATGAGTGATAGCACGTTCGCCATGTTGCCAGTCTACCATGCGTTCTATGGCAGAACCAGGTTTACGCCCTAAGGGAGCATCTATTGTTCCAGAAGAAGGCAGATCCGTCCCTTGAACAATAGCCAGATAATCCCGCCGGATTTGTCTGGCTGCGGCCATGGTAGAGAGAATGCCGGCGCTGACAGAATGCTTTGCGATGATCGTAAGTCCGGTGGTATCCCGATCCAACCGATTGATGCAGCGAAACACAAAGGGCTCACCGCGAGAGGCGAAATACCAGGCCAGTCCATTTGCAAGGGAGTTTTCGTAATGATTCATGGACGGATGAATCGGCATGCCTGCTGGTTTATTTAAGATCATAAGATCTTCGTCCTCATAGATAATATGGAGAGGGAGAGGAACGGGGGGAATCTTGGCTGATACGGCATCTTCTTGGATGTGGATGGTGAGTAGGTCGTTTGATCTGAGTGGATGTATTACATAGGCCGGGAGACCATTTTTAAGAATCCCATCCTCCCGCTTTTTCAGTTGAATTAGACTTTGGGAAGAAAACCCTCGTTTTTTCAGAAATCGCCCGATGGTCAGGCCATCGTCTTGTGGAGAAACAATATAATAAAGCGTTCGGTTCATTGTAGGCAGGCTCACTTTCATTCAAATAATATCAGTTTATCTTTTTCTATTTTATTCGGCCCTTCCATCCTTGACAAGCATAAAGATGCAGATCAAATATAGAAAGATTGTTGTTCAGCCTTCTTTTTATATTCGATCTGCACCTTTATATTTGAAATTGACTTTGTAAGAGATTGGGAGTATGATGAAAAAATGGGTTAGTTAAAACTAACATATGTAAAGGAGGAAAATGAGATGGTGAAGATGATTGTGGAAGTAGAAGGAATGGCGTGCGGGATGTGCGAGGCACATATCAATGATGCGGTCAGAGGAAACCTTCCTGTGAAAAAGGTTTCCTCATCTCATACTAAAAAACAAACAATAATCATAGCGGAGGAAGAAATTCCATTGGAAAAGTTGAAAGAAGTAATTGGGAGCAGCGGGTATCAGGTTCTCTCAATGAAAAGTGAACCATATGTGAAAAAAGGATTGTTTTCATTCGGGAAATAAGGGCAATATTAGGGCGGCGTAGCACATGGATTTATGTGCTGCGCCGCTTTCTATATGGCTAGGAAAATGAAGTTCCCGATGATACGCAGTTTGGGAGATTTGTTTATTTTCCCTAGTGCCGTAGAGTCTCTGCCGTGCCTTCAAAAGTCATGTCTGTCAGTTTGATACAGGAAATTTATCGGTGGGTAGAACACATAAAAAACACAAATTGAACAAAATTAGGAAACATATTTCCGATAAAATCAAAAAAGTAATTAACACGTTAATTGTTTTTGGAGGCATTAGAATGAGCGGGAAGAAGTTGTTTCTTGTGGCGGGAATTCTCGTAATAGTTGTGGCTGCGGGAGGTACTGCCGGATGGTATCTTCTGGAAAGCGGCAATGCGACGAGGCAAGAACCAGGAAGTATGCCGGAAATGGAGAATGGATTTGGCGAGGATATGGTTGCTGCCAGCGGGAGTACTTCTGTGGGAATGCAGGAGGAAACCTTTGGCTTGGACTATATTGAGACGGAGTTGGAAGTCGAAGAAGTTTACCTTTCCACCCAGCAGGAAGTGGAGGAGGGTACGGCAATTCTGAAACTGACGGATGAAAGCATAAAACTTGCCAGAAGGGAACTGGAAGAGAAGGCGACGGAAGCAGAGTTGAACTATCGGGAAGCGCTTCTGGATGGAGAAGAAGAGAAGGTTACTGCACAGCAGACGTTGGACACCAGCCTCCTGAATGGAACCTATGCCTCATATACATATGATGAATCCCTGAATGAGTATGAAGAACAGATTGAATCTCTTCAGGAACAGATAGAAGAGGCGCAGGAACTGGTGGATGAGTATACGGCTTCCATTGAGACAGATTATTATTATACATATTATGAGGTGGCAGAGAAGAAGGAGGCATATGAAAGCACATTTTCTGCACTTATGACGCTATACGAGGAGTGGGATGTGGCCACGCTCGAGGATCATAACCAGGCATCTTCCATCGGCGGAATCTCCCAAGGGGAAGGCGGTGCATCGGAGACCGGAGGAAGCGGTATGGCTGGAAGAATGGGAGGAAATACTGCCAGCAATGACAGCACGAAGCTGACGGTCTATGATATGCTGGACGAAGAAGTACAGGAAAATGAGGCCGCTTATGAAGAAGCGCTGGAGAATTATGAGACGGCGAAAAAAACGGCAGAATCTTCTCTTGCACAGGCACAGAGTAATCTGGAGTTATTGAATACTCAGCTGGAAGAGGCACAGATTGCTTATGAGCAGCAGCAAGTAAGCAGTCAAAGCGATTATGATTCTGCTGTAGAGAGCAGTAATTCCGCGCAGGAAACTTACGAAACGGAAATCAGCAGGATTGAAGATGAAATTAGTGTTGCGGAAAATGCCAAAGAAGAAGCGGAAGAAAACCTCCAAGAATTTGAGGATTTGATCGGGGATGGTTATCTTTATACTACGAGCGCCGGAACCGTTATGATGGTAGGTGTGTATGAAGAAATGACGCTTACGGGAGGAAATATGATTCTGGCCTATAGTCAGCCAGATGCGGTAACGGTGACCGCTTCTGTATCGCAGGAAGATATTGCTTCTATTGAGGTCGGTGAAGAAGCTGTTGTTGTGGTATCTGAATCAGGAACCTACGAAGGCGTTGTGGAGTCGATTAATCCGATATCCAACTCCAGCAGCCGTTCCAATGTGAGTTATTCTGTGGTGGTGGAACTTACCGGCGATGTGAGCGGTCTGTCCGCGAATTTGTCAGCAACCGTTTATTTCGGGGCGTCTATGGCAGATGAGGAAGGAGGGGTGGGAGCGTGAAAAAGATGAAAAAAAAGACGCTGATTAAGCTGGTTGCAGCTGCAGTCGCCTTTCTTGCCTTGCTAGGAATATGCGTTTATACAGTATTTATACGTCCGAGCCTGATGAATCGGGAAAATGTGATATATATGGAATCTCAGGTGGCTTTCGGTGATCTGGTTCAAGGGATTATAGAAAATGGAAGCGTTGAGATGGCGGTGGATACCATTGATTATGAATTGGAACTGGATTACAGCGACGAGGAAGAAGAGGAGGATGACGACGAGGAGGAATCCAGCCGTTATCTTCAGATAGAAGAAGTCTATGTAGTTCAGGGACAAAGGATACAGGAGGGAGATCCACTGTTCCGCCTGTCCCAGGATAGCATCGATGGAGTCAGAAGGACACTGTCAAATCGGATCTCAGAGGCGAATGTGGCCCTTGCAGAAGCGAACAGCGAATATACCACCCAGCTTCAAAGTGCCCAGAGCACTTACAATTCTTCTTTGTCAGATGCCAATACAGCAGGACGTACTTATGATGCTTCGATGAATACCATACAGCAGCAGATCAATCTGCTATATGCGGATATTCAGGTTCTGCAGGCAGAAATCGACGACTGGAATGAGAAACTAACCGATGAGGATACTCTTGAAGAATATAGTGATTTGAAGTATGCATTGGAGGTGGCGCAAGAGAAGCTGGAGGAGACGGATCGTTCAAGCGCCGCGGCATATGTGGCGAATTATGCAGAATATCAAACCGCGCTGACGGCTTTTGAAACGTTGGACGACGAACTGCAAAGCTATAGGGATGGGATAGAGGAGAATACGCAGTCCATTCTGGATAAGAATGAAGAGATTTTGGAAGCGCAGACGACTCTGGAACAGGAAGAGATGCTGGCCAGACAGGAATATGACAGTTCGGTACAGAATGGCGATCTGGCGGATGATATCTATAATTATACAGTTGATTCTATTCAGGAATCCGTAGATGATGCACAGCAAGAGGTGGATGATGCGCAGGAACTGCTGTCGGAATTTGAAGCTTTTGTAGGAGAGGATGGGATCATTTATGCGGATGGAAGCGGGCTTATAACGGAAGTTCTCTATGAGGCAGGGGATGAACTTACCACAGCAGGAAGCATGCTTTCTTATGCGAAAGAGGATTCCTATACGATTACCATTGATGTATCGGAAGAAGATATTTCATACATTTCAGTGGGAGATTCCGTTGAAATAGAAATGAACGCTTATCCGGATGAACCTTATGAAGGTACGGTGAGCGCAATTGCCACGACTGCGGATAGTTCTTATTCAACAACCGTCAATTATCCTGTTACCATACATGTGGATGGGGATACCTCCAAACTGTATGGTGGAATGACGGCAGATATTACTTTTGTGACAGATTCAGTTGAAGATGTGCTGTATGTGCCTGCCAGCGCGATTGTTACCCAGGAAGATGGGAGCACGGCGGTTTATGTGGAAGGAACGGATGGTGAAATGGAACTGAAACAGGTTACGACAGGATTTTCCAACGGCACACAGACGCAGATAACAGAAGGGCTGGAAGAAGGCGATATTATTTATATAGCCAGTACGGTTAGTGCCAGCATGGATGAAGAAAGCTTAAGGGAATCCGGTACCTCCGACGAAGAAACAGCGGAGACCGCCGCAGAAGGACAAATGGGGCAAGATGGGCAATTCCAGGAGATGCCAGATTCCGGTATGCCGGATATGAACCGGATGCCGTGAGGAGGGAATGGAGATGGATAAGAAAAGATGGATTGAGAAAAAGAGTATATCCTTTAAGATGATAATCTTTACTGTCGGCGGCATCATCCTTATAACCGCAGGTGGAGCCATGGGATATTTTCTGGTAACAGGCCAGGAAGAGGAGATATCTTACAGAGAAGAAACGGTGCTTTATGGTGAATTAACTGTGGGAATGCAGGAATCAGGAAATGTGGAAGTTGGAACTACGGAACAGACGTTTGAACTGGACTTAAGCGCCTATACGAGCAGCAGTAGCGATACTTTCTCGTGGAATACAAATCTGTTTGCAGGGATGGGGAATGTAGCCTCTTCATCATCTTCTTCAGGAAGAAATCTGACAGTGGAAGAGATTCTGGTGACGGAGGGGCAGGAAATAACGGAAGGGGAGCCGATTTACCGAATTACACAGGAAAGTATTGATTCCATCCGTTCAGAACTGAGTTCTGATGTATCGGATGCATTGGTAACGTTGGAACAGACACAGACACAGCTTCAGATGACCAGGCTGGAGGCACAGCAGGCATATGAGACGGATACTGCTTATGGAACTGATTTGGCACAGGCGGAATACAACAAGACTGTCTCAGATCTTCAGGAAGCGGTTACTGATATAGAGGAAGAAATTACGGATGTGAATGAGGAACTGCTGACACTGAATGAGCAGCTGGCAGAATATCAGGCAGACCTAGAGACAGAACAAGAGGTTCTGGAGAATGCGGAATATGTGATTGAGACAACGGACATCGTTTCAGATGCATATGGCTGGATTACTGCAGAAAATGCCAGAGAAGACGCGCAGGAGGTGATCGATCAGCTGGAAGATGAAATTGAGACTACAACAGAATCTATTGAGGAATCAAATATAGAGCTTGCTGAATTGACGGAGAGCCTAACTGGAGCACAGAAGGATCTTGAACAGGGATTAATTGACGCACAGGCGCAGCTTTCTCTAAGGACGCTGAAGAACAGCAATGCTTCCGAAAGATATGATGTGAGTGTCGCGATGGGAGAATTCGATACACAGGTTGCACAGGAAGATTATGACGAAGCAAGCGAAAAGCTGGAAGAGTTCGATTCCGTGCTGGGAGAAGGGACGCTGAATTCACAATATAATGGTGTGGTGACACAGATAGAACTTTCCATAGGCGATGCGGTTGATACGGGAACGGTTCTGATTACACTGAATGATTATGATGAAGTTACTGTGACGGTATCAGTTGAGGAATCTGAACTGGAGAACATTCATGAAGGCGATGCGGTGAATGTGAGCATCAGCGCTTATCCTGACGAGGAATTCACCAGCACCGTGGAAGAAATCGGCGATTCAGAATATGATAGTTCCACCGGAAATACCTATGCGGATGTAACGGTGAAACTGTCAGGAGATACGGCAAAGCTGTATGAAGGAATGTCTGTAGAGATCACCTTTATTACAAAGGAAACGGAAACAGTAACTTATGTGTCTAACCGGGCGGTATACAGGCAGAATGGAAAATCCTATGTGCGGAAAAAAGAGGCGGATGGAAGCATTACGGAACAGGAGGTTGTAACGGGATTTTCTGATGGAACTTATGTTGAGATTGAGGAGGGACTTTCCGAAGGAGATACAGTCCTGATTGAAAGCAGGGTGAGCGATTCATGAAATTGACAGAAATTTTGAGGCTTGTGTGGCTGAACCTGTCCTCTAATAAATTTAAGGTGATTCTGACATCCACCGGCATTATTGTTGGGGCGGCCACCATCATGCTTGTGATCGCGATAGGAACCGGCGGCAGGGAAGCGGTCGCAGAACAGTTTAAGAACTTGAACGCCGGGGCCATAGATATTAGTTATGAGTACCAGGGAGGCAGAGGAACGTCTGGAGGCGGAATGCCGGAAGGAGGTGCCGGTGGAGGCGGAATGCCTGGTGGAGGTGGAATGCCCGGAGGCGGAGGGATGTTCGGCGGCGGATTCGGCGGCGAAGAAACAAATACAGAACGCATAACGCTGGATGAAGATGATTTGGACGATATTTTGACCTTTGTCCCAGGCTTGGAAGATGGTGCCCTGAGCTTTACAACAATGTCCTCTGTGGACGGTGGGGAGTTAGATGAGAGCACTACAGCTACGATTGCAGGAGTCTGGAGCAACTATGCGCAGATGAGCAACTTGGAATTGGCAATGGGGGAGTTCTTCGGGGAAGAAGATGATACCTATAAGAATAAGGTCTGCGTGTTAGGCTATGATATGGCCCGTGATATTTTCGGAAGTGTATACGATGCCTATGATGGTACAGTCTATATTGACAATCGCCCCTATCAGGTAGTAGGGATCTTAAGCGAGATGGGGACTGTAGCATCTGGGATCAGCCCGGATGAAGCCATTTTCATCCCTTATAATACCGGTCTCAAATATCTAGCCAGCAATGATGTCAGCCCGACAATGACGGTGATTGCTGAGGATGTCAATGATGTGGAGAATGTGATAACCAATATTGAGGCCGTGCTTGCGGAAAGCTACCCGAATGCGGAATTTACCATATCTGATACAGGAAGCAGGATGGAAGCAGCGTCTGCATCGAACGATACATTGACTATGTTGTTAATCTGTATGGCGGTGATTGTATTTATAGTGGGCGGCCTTGGGATCATGAATGTCCTCTTTGTATCTGTTAAGGAAAGAACGAATGAGATCGGTATACTGAAAGCAATTGGATGCTCCAAAAAGGACATTTTGGTGGAATTCCTTCTGGAAGCCAGCTGTACGAGCCTGGTTGGCGCTATCCTGGGAGTTATGCTCGCATTAGGGATTACGCCAATTCTGGAGTATTTTGGCGTTACGATATCCTTGTCTGTCTCGGGAGGATTGCTGTCCCTCGTATTCGGCGTGATGACCGGAACTGTATTTGGGTTCTACCCGGCATACCAGGCATCCAATCTGATTCCAGTTGTAGCGCTAAATCATGAATGACGGATACGGACGAAAAGAATCTTATTGCTGTGCGCATGGAGGTAGAGGGAAAGAAAAATTTGGTTGAACCCTCTTGATTATAGACGTATGCGTTTATGCATAGATGGGAGCAAAAATGGAATCGAAAGTGGAAAAGAGGAAAAAAAGAAAGAGAAAGAGACGGATCTTTGCCATCATTTTATCCTTGTGTATTGTTGCCATGGGAATGGCCGGCCTGTTCTTCTGGAAACAAAGTAAGGCTGAGGATATAACGGCAGAAATTGTGGCAGGAGAAGGAGAAGAACTTCAATATGCAAGAATTAACAATATTGTAGGAAATGAAATAGAAGTATCCCTTCTGCTGCCAGAGGAAGAAAACATGCAGCCCACTGAAGCAGAAGAAGAGACTTTCGTTGGTGGACAGGAAGCGCAGGAAAAAAATGAAACCAATGGTTCTTTGGAAACTGTTTCGGACAATAGCGCTGTTTTAAATGGCATATCATCGAATGAGTTACAGGTTTCGGGGAACATTGAGCCTGGTGCAGAGGAGGGAGAAAGCGGAAAGGATACTTTCACGGATCCCGAATTCCAAGAAGGTACATTCCAAGAAGACACATCACAAGACAGCGTTTTACAAAACGGCGCTCCGCAAGATATTAGTTCACGAGGCAGTGCTCCACAAGGCAGCAGTTTTCAGGAAGGGGCCATGCAAGGGGCGGCAGCAAGCAGCGGGCCTGGTGGAGAAAGTATCGCTTCTTATACGGAGACGGGAGAATCCGCTTCCTATCAGATACCTGTTGGAACGGACGTAATTACCCAACTGGGGGTTACTACTACTTTTTCCAGACTGGCAGCTGGAGATGTAATCGCCTTGCTTCTGGAGGAGGGAACAGACAATATATTGAAAATATGGATTGTGCAATAAAAAAGTTCATACTGCCTGTAATGGAGCGTCACGGAATACCTGGGCAGCGTGCTCCGGCCGCTGATGCTCGGAATGGAGGTTAAGATGAGTGGAGGCGCCATCATAGAGATGACGGATATCAATAAAGGTTATATGCTCGGTGAAGAAAAGGTTCCGGTTCTGAAAAATATCCGTTTCAGAGTGGAAAAGGGAGAGTTCGTGGCTATTCTGGGCCCTTCCGGTTCAGGAAAGACTACGTTGATGAATATCATCGGATGCATGGATGTGGCAGATAGCGGAGAATATTATCTGGAAGGAAATGCCATTCATGAGATGGAGGAAACGGAACTGAATGATGTCCGAAATAAGGAAATCGGCTTTATTTTCCAGAATTATCAACTCATTCCTACTTACAATATTCTTCAGAACATCATCATGCCTTTGGTGGTTCGGGGCATGTCATCAAGGGAAGCAGAAGAAAAGTGCATGGATACCATTCGCCTGCTGGGAATTGATCACAGATTGAAGCATAAACCTGCTGAACTGTCTGGCGGGCAGAAGCAGAGGGTATCTATAGCAAGGGCATTGGTGGGAGAACCAGCCCTGCTCCTGGCAGATGAGCCGACAGGAGCGTTGGACAGCGTGAGCGGACAGGAGGTGCTGAAGCTTTTCGGAAAACTGAACGGAATGGGAAATACCATTGTCATGATTACGCATGATTTGAATGTGGCTAAAGCTGCGGGACGGATCGTACATATCGTGGATGGAAGGCTGAGTGAAGAAAAATAACAATATAAAATACGGCATATCGTAACAGTTCAGGTAGGCCTGAAGCGTTACGATGAATTCACAGCGGATCGAGCGCGAGGAGGCTAGATCTGCTGTGTTTTATTTTTGCGGGCAGGAATCCCCATGTCAGCCTCCTGCAAAGCATTTGACTGTTGCAATCAGGCATTTGGGCGCAGAAATTGTTCCCTTTGGCGCGACTTTCGTGACAAAAACAGGAATTACTAGTAAGATAAAAACAAAGATAGCTGTCTGGCCAATCATGGAAGAAGGAGGAGCGAATGTGAAGAAAAGTAAGAAGGGGATCCGTTATGAGGATTGAATTGAAACTGATTGAAGGAGTAGAAGAACCGTATGCTGTCGTTTATGCTGGCAGAATGACAGAAGAAGTTCAGAATTTTATCGAAGCGGCAAGCGCTCCCGCCGGAGTGATCACTGCAGTGCAGGAGGAAAGAATTATCGTTTTGAAGGAACAGGATGTTTATATGATAAGAGTGGAAGAGGAAAAGACGGCGATTTACTGCAGAGATAAGAAGTACTACAGCAAAAAACGATTGTACGAGCTGGAAAGAATATGCAGCCGTAAATTTATGAAAATTTCCAAGACGACATTGATCAATCTATCCTATTTAGAAGGAATGGAGGCTTCCTTTGGGGGAACCATGCTGCTCAGTTTGCAGAACGGATGTAAAGATTATGTATCCAGAAAGTATTTGCCGGGATTAAAAAAATATCTTGGGCTATAAAAGAAAGGAGAGCATATGCTTCGGAAAGTATTGCGTTTACTGACAAAAGGAATTGGAATGGCGCTCGCGATTTTTGCGGTTGGCGGAATGGTCTGGGATATAATGAACGCCGGAAACTATGTGATGGTTGAATGGAACTATACTCGGATGGTGATTGGTTCCATTCTGGTCGGCATCGGTTTTTCCGTGCCATGTCTGATATATGATCATCCGACGCTCCCTTATCCGGTTAAGGTGATGGTTCATATGGGAATTGGATGCGGCATTTATCTCATCATTGCTTTGGCAGTGGGGTGGATCCCCAGACATCTGGGAGCGGGAAGATGCATGCTGGCAATTTTGACCGAATTGTCCGTCGCTTTTTTGATTTGGTTTGGGTTTACCCTGCATTATAAACAGATGGCAAGAAAAATAGACAGAAGAATTAAAGAACTGAAAAATCAGCAGGATGCCGGCTAAAGGCAAAAACACGGGGGCCGAACGACCCTTCCTGCATGGAAATCAAAACGCTGCGGGCGGCTGTATTTTTTCCCCCGCAGCGTTTTCGTACGGTCTGCACAGTCCATGCGCAGACCTGGCTGAGCAGTAACTATTTTATCTCCGCTACTGGGTTCAATCCATACCCTTCTTCATATACAAGGGTGATTTGATCGCCTTCTTTATAACGGACGATCTGATATAGTTCATCCTCCGTCACGTTCACATCAAAGAGCGCTTCATTTCCCGCAAGCCCCACATAATAATGGGTATTTCCCTCTATGACCACAGAAGCGATCAGGTCGATTGTTCCGGATATCTCCTGCGTGCTGCCCTGGTTCTGGCTTACAATCCCGTTCATGGCCAGCAGTTCGTTATAGTTCTTCTCGCACTCCTGGATCGTGTCACCGATCGCCACCCACTGATACTTCTGCACATTAACCATCGCATATTTTTTCACCAGGCCCGCATCATCCTTAAGGGCCATGAAATAGGTGGGCTCATCCGCAATGTTAAGGAGCAGCGGGAAGGAAGCCCTATACCCCAGGTTCTGTACC
>USKC01000041.1 GCA_900555195.1 uncultured Lachnospiraceae bacterium | reverse complement strand
CCGGAATCTCAACGATCAGGGGAAGCTTGCACTCCAGCTTGATACGGTCGATGATATCCGGAAATTCCTTTCCGAACTTCTCCGTCAAAAGCAGGATCCCGATCTCTTTGTCAGCAATCACTCTGCCAATCTCTTCCCGCAATTCCTGCCTTTCATGGACCACTGCGCCCTCCACACCGGCAAGACGCATGCCGGTCAGGGTATCTATGTTGTCACTGATCAGATACATTTTCATAGGGTTTTCCCCCTTTTTACAGCTGCCCCAAGATCATGAATGCAATGATCAGGCCGTACAGGCAGACACCTTCCGCCAGTCCTACGAAAATCAAGGACTTACCAAGAATAGAAGAATCTTCACTGATCGCTCCCAGAGCCGCGCTAGCCGCACTAGCCACAGCGATACCGCCGCCAATACAGGAAAGGCCGATAGAAAGGCCAGCTGCCAGATATCCTAAGCCCGTGGAAAGGCCGGAAGCTGCCTGCACAGCAGTCCCCGCTGCCTCTGCGGCACTCGCACTCCCGCCGAACATCATCACACCTGTAGCAAGCATCAGCCCTAAAAACATGGCTCCGTTGATGGCGAGCGTCATTTTATATCTCTTTTTGGTCTTCTCCCCTTTGCAGAAAATACGGAAGGGAACAACGATACATGCGATAAGAGCTGCGAATAAAATTACTTTTGTCATTTGAAATGACCTCCTTTTCCTCATATGGGCCGTTCCTACGGCCGTTTATCTCAGATTTCTATATGGCCTGAATTCCTTGCCGTTTCCTTTATAAAAACGGCTGAAAAATTCATAATACTGCAAACGAAGCACTTGGATCCCCACCACTAGTCCTTCCATGCCGCAGACGATGATATTGCCCAGAACCACAACCAGCAAATTGGGGGTACCTCCATTCTCCGCGCCGGCAAGCATCAGAACCACTTCCATCATCGCTGCGTGGCTGACCGCAAATGCGCCGATACGGACAAACGAGAGAGTATTGGAAAAATAACTCAGACAAACTTCAAACAGTTCAAAAAATCCCTGAACCACAAACATTACCGGTCCGCCTTCCAGATGTGCCTTCTTCTTCTCAAGCAAAGCGGTCAAAGGCTCTTTGCAAGCGATCACCAGGAGAGGCGCCAGGAACATCACTACCAGCACCACAGCCGCCGGAAGTTTATTCCCGGTCATAAACAACACGACCACAGCAACAAGACTTCCGTAGAAAACAAATCCTGCCACACCATTGGTATCAAACAGGGCATCTCCCATATCCCCTGCCTTACAGGCATTTACAATGGAAAAAATCATAGTGAGCAGGATTAACCCCATTCCAATAGCAATCGTCACCACAAATACCGTATTTAGATTACCAATGAACGGCAGATTGGTCATGGCTTCTGAAGGACGCAGCCACAATGCCGGAATCCAGTTTTCGAACCCGAATACACTTCCGTATAGGAAGCCAAAAATCGTCGAAAAGAACCCACAACAACTGATAATAGCTGCGAGATCCATCTTTTTAAAGCGATATAGGGCAAACCCTCCTACAAGCAGACATAACCCTTGTCCCACATCCCCGAACATGGCGCCGAAGATAATGGAGTATGTCAATGCCACAAACAAGGTGGGATCGAACTCGTAATAGTTCGGAAGCCCATACATGCGGACAAACATCTCAAAAGGACGGATCAGAGATGGGTTTTTCAGCTTTGTGGGAGGCACAGACATTCTTCTGTCCGGATTAGATTCCAAGGTAACGAACAGTTCCGGATCCGCTTCCAGCTGTTTGCCCAGCTTGTCCGCATCCTTTTTGGTCATCCAGCCACAGAGGATGAAAAATATTTCATTCTTTGTCTTGGTAAAAGCCGCCAGCCTGCGAACGTCAAACCTCGCGGACCATGTCTCTATGACTGCCGCTGCCTGGCAGATTTTCTCTTGATCCCTTCCGATTACCTTACGGAAGCCGTCTTCCATCCATTCCTCTTTCTGTTCCAGCTGCAAGATTTCCTGTTCCAACGCCTGACATGCTTCATCCACCGTCCCCTCATATGCATCCTCTATGAAAAGCCGTTCAAAATGCATGGACGCATAGATGGCATCCACCTTTTCCGATTCCGCTTTAGGGACGAAATAAACCCCCCAGATATAGGAATCATCTTCCCTGCACTTTTCAAAAATCGTGCAGATATCTTCATATACATATTCCTTCAACTTCTGATAGAAAGCCACCGGAATCCTGCCAAAACGGAACTTTACATTCTGGAAATGCAGGATCCTGGAAACTTCAAAGTGCAGTTCCAGGAAGGGCCTGATGGATTCCAGAAGTTCTGTTTTCTTCTTCCTCTCCTCCTGAATTCTGCTTTTGCTGCGGTTGTGCTCTTCGATGGCCTCATCCGCCGCGCTGATAACCGCAATCGCCTCCTCAGGCGTCATCTGCTCGGTTTTCGTTCCATCTAAAGACATCTTTCCTTTATCCACGGGCTGTTTTTCCTTCAACAAGGTGACCGCCGCCTGTGCTTTTCCTACCCATTCCCTGTAGGGATTATTCTCCGTATTAGGTACGATGTCCTTTAGGTTCTTCAATTCCGCCACCGTATTTTCCAACTGTATCTCGTATCTGCCAAGGTACTTTTCCGTTACACGGTCAAGCTGATCCTTGGGGCCGATAATACTCAAAAATTCCATTTTCTCTATCACTTGCCGCACCTTCCTTTACCCCAGATATGCTCTGATTTTTTCAGACGGCAGTCCGTATCTCACACATTCCAACGCCGTAATGACCTTATGAACCTCCCGTTCCTTCCGGTAGAGGTAGACTTCCAGGCAGGCTGCCGTATACGGCTTCCTCCTAAGCAACACATCATGCACCGCTTCCTGCACAGCCTCCATACTGCGGTCCAGATTGGGAAGGCTTCCTTCCTTCAGATACTTTCCATATCTGGAAGCTTCTGCCTCCGCCAGGAATTCCTTCTCATCTGCTGCTTCCGCCATTCGCTTAATCTGCTCTCTACTCAGTCTGTAATGGATCGGGATGATCATAGCATAGACCTGGGCGGCAGACATGTGGTAATACTTTTTCGCCCGATAGATCCACTGCAAGTTCAGCGTATCGATCTGCGTTCCGGCAGAGGAGAGAATCGCCTGCTGATCTTCCGCCTTCATACCCCGTTTCACCCGATGCCACATATCCGCAAAGTAGAACATGTCCAACGCCAGTTCATAGTCAAACAGTTCCCGGCTATTACTTCTGTAGACATCGTTCAACACCTTCTGGTAATCTGTACCGTCCAGCGTTGAAATGAGTTCCTCCATGCTGGAGGCATGCAGCGCACGGTTCACTGGTATGGAGGAATGCAGTTCAAACAGTTCCCGATATTCTTCTGTATCGATCCCTGTGGCATCCTGGCTGAACACCGAACGAATCACCCTCTTAAGGAAGGTAATCTCATACCTGATAAAGTAACCTTTCAGGAATCGTCTCTGCTCCATATTGCCAAACCGGTACAGGCGAGAATAGTCCGCAAACAACGACTGCATAATAATCCCCTCCGCCTGTCCCCTGTGCAGCCCTCTTTCATCCTCTTTCTCCAGGAAATCCGCATAAGAAGGTTTCTTCTTTAAAAAAGCAATAACCTCCGGTACGCTTTTCAAACTGCCCAGCTGCAGAAAATCTTCCTGCGCAAGAAGCTTACCGCTCATAGCCCGAACCTTTGTGGTTAAGCCGCTGTAATGCAATAAACTCATATACTCACACCCTTAATGGACGTTATGATCCAGTCTGATATTTTATCATGCTCTTTTTGGTACTTTTCCTTCAAAGCGCCCATTTCCTGTTCCGTCCTGGTAATCAGGCTATCCAGCGCTTCTTTCTTCTCCCGCTCCATGCGTTCCTCAAGATCCCGAGTACGCTCTTCCATCCGGGCCGAAAGTTCCTGATCAAACCGTCGCTTCTCTTCTTCAGATTCCGCGGCCAGCTTCGCTTTCTGAGCCTCAAGCGCATCTTCCATCCGGCTGGCTGTTTCTTCCACTTCCACTAAACGCTGCAGCACCTCTTCTATGGATGCGCTCTCCCCATTTTGCGAGGAAAGAAATTCTGAAGAACTACGTTCTTTGGAATCTGCCGCTGTTACGGCATTCTCTTTCGCCATCCCTCACTGCCTCCTTTGCTTCGTCCCTGAGCCGACACCTTGGGATCCCTATTTTCCCTCCGCCATCCGTTGCTTTCCACGCCATATTCTCCTATTACACGAATATCTTTTTCAGGACGACGCTTCCTCTTTGCTAAGATGTCTAGCCCAAACTGTTTTTTCACTTTCTATTTTGCTCCTGGCGTATTATACTATGCTTATACCATATTGAAAAATAATAATATGATATATATATTATATCAATTTTGCATATCACTAAAGGAGTATTCCCATGCCTGCTAGTTTTGACTATTATAAAATATTCTATTACGTCGCTAAGTACAGCAATTTTACCAAAGCCGCAAACGTATTGCTTTCCAGTCAGCCTTCTGTAACCCGCAGTATGCAAAATCTGGAAAGCGAATTGGGGTGCCGGCTCTTCATCCGCTCCAAGCATGGGGTAGCCCTGACTCCGGAAGGAGAACTTCTGTATCGATATGTAGCTCCCGCCTGTGAACGGATTCTTCGCGGAGAAGAAGAACTTGGCATGACACTGGGACTGCATGGAGGCTCCATCAGCATCGGCGCCACTGAAACCGCGCTGAAATGCTTGCTGATCGAACGCCTTTCCCAGTTTCAGCAGGAGCATCCGGACGTGAAGCTGCGTATCAGCAACGGGGACAGTACCCGCGTTCTTACCGACCTGAAAGAGGGACGCACCGACATGGCCGTCATTCCCACACCGTTTACCATTGAAAAGCCCTATGCATCCATCAAGCTGGAAGCCATCCGCAGTATTCTCGTGGGGGGAACCCGTTTTGCCCATCTGTGCGGCTCTCCCCTCACGCTCCAGGATCTGAAGCAGTATCCTTTGATCGGCTTGGCCAATACCACCATGTCTCATCGTTTCTATGAGACTTTTTTTGCCGCTCATGGCCTGCCGCTTCATTATGATATCGAACTGGCCAGCGCGGATCTGATTCTGCCCATCGTCATCAACAACTTAGGCCTGGCCTTCATTCCGGAAAAAATGGTCAATGAAGCCTTAATGCAGAAAAAAGTCTTTACCCTCCCCCTGACAGAAGAAGTCCCCCTCCGGCACATCTGCCTGATTCGGGATGCAACCCGCCCTCTCGGGGCTGCATCCCGCTGTCTGAGCGAACTCCTAATGCGTAAAAAGGATTGAATGAAAAATGCATGATACGGCTGCCACAAGCTTCCCGCATTTCGTTCCTGCCCAAGGCGGCCGTATCATACATTTCTCACTCAATTCCGGTTCTACAACGCAAATTGGCTGTTGTAGAGCTGCGCGTAAAAGCCCCCCTTCTCCAACAGTTCTTCATGTTTTCCTTGTTCGGTCACATGACCGTCCTTCATCACCAGGATCACGTCCGCCTCTCTGATCGTGGAAAGGCGGTGGGCCACGATGAAGCTGGTCCTTCCTTCCATCAGGCGGAGAAATGCCTCCTGTATTTTCACCTCTGTGCGCGTATCAATAGAAGAGGTGGCTTCATCCAGGATCAGCATGGGCGGCCTGCACAGCATCACGCGGGTAATGCACAGCAGCTGCTTCTGTCCCTGGGACAGGCCGCCTCCGTCCTCGGTGATCACCGTATCATATCCTTCCGGCAGACGCTTGATGAAGCTGTGCGCATGGGATGCCTTGGCAGCCTCCACAATTTCTTCCCAGGTGGCATCAGGCTTGCCCATCACGATATTTTCCCGGATGGTTCCCGCCTTCAGCCAGGTATCCTGCAGCACCATGCCGAATCCGGCCCGCAGGCTTTTCCTCGTCAAATCGCGGATATCCATCCCTTCCACGCGCACGCTTCCGTCCGTCACATCATAGAAACGCATCAGGAGATTAATCAGAGTAGTCTTGCCGCAGCCGGTTGGGCCCACGATCGCCACGCGCCATCCGGGACGGACTTTCAGGTTAAAATCTTCAATCAGCTTTTGCTCCGGAACATAGGAGAAATACACATGGGAAAGCTCCACATTGCCGCGGATGTCCTCTGAAGAAAGGCGGACAGCGTTCTCTTTTTCCGGCGTCTGAGGCTCTTCCTCGATCAGATCGAAGATATGTCCCGCACAGGCAAGCGCGTTCTGCAGCTCCGTCACCACCCCGGAAATCTCGTTGAAGGGTTTGGTGTACTGATTGGCATAGCTGAGCAGGCAGGAAAGATCCCCAACGGTGATGGCGCCTGCCACCGCTGAAAATGCGCCCACAAGGCCCACTCCGGCATAGACCACGTTATTGACAAAGCGGGTGGCCGGATTGGTGATGGAAGAATAGAAAATGGCGCGCAGGGAACAGGCGCGGAGCCGCTCATTGATCTCGTCAAAGCGCTCCATCGCCTTCTCTTCATGCCCAAAGGCCTGCACCACCTTCTGGTTTCCGATCATCTCATCGATCAATGCGGTCTGTTCCCCTCTCGTCTCCGACTGAAGGCGGAACATGGTAAAGGTGCGTTTTGCGATGAACCCTGCCACGAAAAAGGAAAGCGGCGTGATCAGCACCACCACCAGCGTGATTCCCACATTCGTGGCCAGCATGAAAAACAGGGTGCCCAGGATCGTCATGACGCCTGTAAACAGCTGGGTAAATCCCATCAGCAGTCCATCCGCAAACTGATCCACATCCGCGATCACACGGCTGGTGATCTCTCCATACGAATGATTATCCACATATTTTAGCGGCAGGATCTCGATCTTCCGGAAGGCTTCGTTTCGGATGTCCCGCACGATTTCATACGTCATCTTATTGTTGCAGACATTCATGATCCATTGCGCCAGCGCCGTGAGCAGGATGACAACCGCCATCTGCTTAAGGATCCCGAGGATGGACGCAAAATCCACCGCTCCCGGGGCGATGATATAATCGATCGCACGGCCTGTCAGCTTGGGCAGGTAGAGGGTCAGGGCCACCGTAACCGCGGCAAGGATCAGGGAGATTCCCAGATAGAACCAATAGGGCTTCATGTATCTGAGTACCTTCAGGAACGTTTCTTTCTGTCTGCTTCTGTCCATCTTTTCCTTCGCCATCTTCCTACGCCTCCTTTGCCGCCCGGTTCTTTTCAAACTGGGAATAATAGATCTCCTGGTAGACGGGACAGGTTGCAAGAAGCGATTCATGCGTACCGATTCCCACCGCCTCGCCGTCATCCAGCACAATGATCTGATCCGCATGGCGGATCGAGGATGCGCGCTGGGAAACGATAAATACGGTGGGGCCGTCTTCCATCTCACGAAGCGCTTTTCGCAGCGCAGCGTCCGTCGCATAATCCAGGGCAGAAGCGCTGTCGTCCAGGATCAGGATAGAAGGATTCCGCACCAAAGCTCTGGCGATGGTCAGCCTCTGCCTCTGCCCTCCGGACAGGTTCTTTCCGCCCTGCGCGATCTTGGCATCCAGGCCGCCCTCCTTTGCTTCCACGAATTCTTTTGCCTGGGAGATGGAAAGCGCCCGCTCCAGTTCCTCCTGTGTGGCATCCTCTTTGCCCCACAGCAGGTTATCGCGTACGCTTCCGGTAAACAGCACCGCCTTCTGCAGCACCATTCCTACCTTCCCGCGCAGCTCCTCGATCGGATACTCCCGCACATCTTTTCCATCCACAAGGATGCGCCCCTTGGTCACGTCATAGAACCGGGGAATCAGATTCACCAGGGAGGATTTTCCGGAACCGGTTCCGCCGATGACGCCGATGGTCTCCCCTCGCTTCGCCGCAAAGCTGATGTCCGTCAGAGACTCCGCGCCAGCATTCTTATAGGTCAGGCATACATGGTCGAATACGACCGAATACGCTCCTTCTTCCGCTGCCGTTTCTTTCTCCGCTGTCCCCTCCGCGCGTTCCGGCGCGCTCATGCTGGATTGTATTTCGAATACGCCCTGGATCCGGTTGCCGCAGGCAATCGCCTTGGTAATCGTGACGATCAAATTAGCCAGCTTAATCAATTCCACCAGAATCTGGGACATATAGTTCACCAAAGCCACCACTTCGCCCTGGGTAATGGCCCCATTCTCCACACGCCAGGCGCCCATCCATACCAGCGCGATCACCGCCGCATTGATAATGATGTAGGTGAGCGGGTTCATCAGCGCAGAAAATTTCCCCACATGCTTCTGCAGCAGGGTCAGCGCCCCGTTCGTCTCTTCAAACCGATCGATCTCACTTTCTTCTTTATTGAATGCGCGCAGGACACGAATGCCCGTCAGGTTCTCCCTCGTGATCCCCATCACCGCATCCAGGCCGCTCTGTACCTTTTTATATAAGGGCATGGTAATCATCATAATCCCAAATACCACAATCGACAGGAGCGGAATGGCCACCACAAAGATCAGGGCCGCTTTCACGTCGATGGTAAACGCCATCACCATGGCCCCGAATACAATGAACGGGGAACGCAGGAACAGCCGAAGCACCATATTCACCCCGTTCTGCACCTGATTGGCATCGCTGGTCATCCGGGTAATCAGCGTAGGGGTGCCAATGGTATCCATTTCCGTAAAAGAAAGGCTCTGGATATGCCCGAACAGGGCATGCTTCATCTTCGCCGCAAACCCCACAGCCGCTTTGGCCGCAAAATACTGAGCGGTGATGGAACACACCAGCCCCACAATCCCCAAAAGGATCAGCACCATGCACATTCTCAGAATATAACCGGTATCGGAATTACCGATACCGGTATCGATAATGGCCGCCATCACCAGGGGCACAAGAAGCTCAAAAGAAGCTTCCAGCAATTTAAAAAGCGGCGCCAGCACCGTTTCCTTTTTATAATCCTTCAGATATACCAACAGTTTTTTCACGGCTTCTCTCCTTTTCCTCCGGCCGCTCCTCCCATAAGCGATCCGCCCTTAAAGCAATTCCATCAAATCATGCAGGCTGCCAATCTCCAGGTCCAGAAAGCCTTCCCGCACTTTCCTAGTCTGAATCTTATCCGTCCCCGGTTCTCCCGTTGGATGGAACCAGCATGTATCGATCCCGGCATTGATGCCTCCCTGAATATCCGAAGTGAAAGAGTCCCCGATAATCAGGAATCTGTCCTTTCTCTTCTCCGGAATCTGTGCAAAGCAGCAATCGAAGAACTCCTTCTGCGGTTTCTGATATCCGATCGATTCGGAGATGAACACGCCGTCCATGTACCGTTCGATCCCGGAAAGGCGCAGGCGGTTCCGCTGGGTCTCTTCCACTCCATTGGTCACCACATACAGCGCATATTTCGGCGCGAGATAGGAAAGGATTTCCTCCGCGCCATCCATCAGAACCGCACATTCTCCCAGCAGCCTCTGATAATCCTGCTCCATAAGAACGGGATCGCCGTTTCGCTGAAGCGCTTCCAGCAGACGCCGGAAACGAAGAACCAACAGCTCCTCCCGTTCCACTTCTCCCCGTTCAAACGCTTCCCACAGCGCTTTGTTGATGCCCGAATAGAGACGGTATTCCTCATCCGTCGCTGTAAATCCATGCAGAGACATCGCTTTGCCGAACGCCTGATGTTCTGCAGCCGCGAAGTCCAGCAAAGTTCCGTCTATATCCAGCAGCAAAGTTGTGTATTTTGATTCCATCTTTCTTGAATTCTGCCTCCCGTGTACATTTATATCCATCCTGCGGCCCATCACATAACCGCCATAGCCTGACACCGCCTGGAATGTTCCCCAGGCTGCGGCCGCAAAAACGCAGGCCATCAAGGCCTCAGGCTTTCATGCTTCTGCGGCATATGCACATTTTCACAGGCGCCGGAGCGTCTGCAGGCACTGTGGTCTTCGCAGGCTCCAGGGGTGCAAAGACGCGCATAAATCTCGTCGATCACCTGCGGCGCAAGGAATTTATGTGCGCTGCGGATCATTCCATATATGGTATAGGACAGCTGGCGCAGATGAATGATCTTGGATTCCCGATCCGTCAGTCCGGCATTCTCCAGTTCGCAGCCGTCCCCGAATACCGCAACGCGGTAATAAGGCAGCCAGTTCATATCCGGCAGTTCCTTTTGCATGCAGGCAATACAGCCCTCCATCTTCAGCATGGGATTATAAAAATAGTTCTGACAGGACGTGTATTTTCCCGTGCTGAGGGTCTGTACCCAATATTCTTCTTCCATCCCGCCGGAAATCCAGCCCGCATACTCTTTCGTCTCAAACACATAAATCCCCGTTTCATGCAAAAGGATAATGTCTGCAGACACCGGGCCATTCTTTTCCAGGTGTTTCCAGCCAAGAAGTATTTTCTTATAACCGCTCACATCGCTCAGGATGGACGCAGCCTCTTTTGTACACTTCTTTTCCCCGCCATAGGACAGTTCATAATAGGAACTGTGCGCCAGCTGACTCCGATCCAGTCTCTGATTCAGGCGCAGGCGGTACCAATATACCAAAACCAGTATCACGATCAATACAGAAAGCATATACCCTCCTGTCAGCCTCCTGCCAGAAGCGCATTCGTCACATAAGTTGCCATTTTCTGTGCTCCCGCCTTGTTCGGGTGGGTTCCGTCGCTCGTATATTGATTCAGTTCATAGACCTCTATCCCGCAGTTATGCACATCAATCACCGGAAGTCCATGTGCCGCCGCGATCTCTTTGATCCTGCGGTTATAGTCCGCAATCGTATTGCCGTTCTCATTCACGCGCGGATGATCTCCGGAATTGGACTCAACCAGAGTCATGCAGTAAATGCGCGAGGTGGGATACACCGCCTGAAGCTTCTGAAGCATCAGCTCGTATCCTTCCGTGAAATTCCAGACAAAATGATCCGTCCTGTGCGTAGCCACTCCCGAATACGTTCCCAATTCTATCGAATGGAAGAAATCGTTCGCCCCCATATAGACGAGAATCACATCCGGAACGCTCCCATCCGCTCCCATCAGGTCTGTGACCCGCCGGTTGCTGCAGCCCGCGCTGGAATTCTCTGCCCTGGAATCCCCGCATACGGCGCTGGCTGAATAGGAACCGTTCACCAGCAGGCGCATCCCCGTATTGTACAGCACCTGCATCCACCACGTCTGGGTTACATCTGTCACATCATTGTTCGCATCCGGATAAAAGCAGGCGTACCCTTCCGGAATATATCCCGCATAAGTGGAGATGCTGTCCCCGAGTATGGAAACCGTCTTTCCCTTCAAAGAACTGTCAGGCGCATTGTTCAAAAGCCCCGCTGCAATCAGCTGTCCTGTGGAAAGCTGCCCCGCCGCCTGCTGCGCCTGCTCCATGGCCTGTTGCTGCGCAAGGGCTTGCTGCGCCTGCTCCATGGCCTGCTGCTGTGCTGCTTGCTGGGCGGCAAGCTGCGCTTCTAACGGGGCCTGCGCCTGTTCCAGAAGGGCCTGCTGATAAGCTGCAAGCTGTGCCGCATATTCTGCCTGTGCCTGCTGATATGCCGCCATTTGCGCAGCATAGAGGGCCTGTGCGGCTTCCTCCTGGCTTGCCTCTCCATTTCCCTGTGCCTGAACCGTCAGGCCGGCAGCTGTCTGCAGCCATATGCATCCTGCGCAGACGACCGCCAGAAGCGCCCTCCATCCATAGGATTTCTTTCCTTTTTTCCCGTTTGGCACGTTCTCTCCTCCTTATCGTTCCCGACTGCCTTCATCCGTTTTCATAGATTATGGGCTGTATGGCGCACAAAAGGAAACGATCACCTGTCTCATTCCTCTTTCATTCATAATTATTGTGCATGCAATCAAAGCGGATGTCAAGCCAAATTCCCTGCATACACATAAATCCATTTTCCTTGCCATCCGCCCGGTTCGGATATTCTCCCGGTTCAGACGGATGGCAGAAAAATGGATTTATGTACACCCGGAAAATCCGTACATGGTCACAGTCCAGACGTAAAAAGAAACACGTTTTCCTATTCCTTCTTTTCCTTCATATATTCTTCAACGAGGATTTTCCCTATCTTTCCATTGCTTCCAAGAATGCTCCCGCGCTGCCATGCGATCACATCTTTTCCTTCAAAGTCTGTCACCGTTCCGCCCGCTTCTTCCACCAGTAAAAGGCCCGCCGCGAAATCCCATGGCTTCAGATCCCGTTCAAAAAATGCATCCAGCCTGCCGCTGGCCACATAGGCCAGTTCAATGGCCGCCGAGCCGATCCTGCGGATGTCCTGGCAATCTAAGAAGATCCGCTTAAAAAGGTCAAAATTATAATCCGCATACTCATGCGCATACGGCGCAGTGCCTACGGAAATCAGGCTGTCCTGCATGGCTGCCGCCTCGCTGACATGAATGCGTTCTCCATCCCTATATGCGCCTTTTCCCCGCTGCGCATAGAAGCATTCCCCAGTAAAAGGCAGATAGATCACACCGCAGCTGACCCGTCCCTGTTCACACAAAGCCAAGGAAATCGCGCTGTGCATAAATCCATGAATCAGGTTGGTCGTTCCGTCCACGGGATCCAAAATCCAGACAGCCTTGCCAAAATCCAGGTCGCTGTTGTCTTTTTCCTCCCCCATAAACTGTACATCCGGCCATCTTTCTTCCAGGCGGGTGCGAATGAACTCCTGTACATGGAAATCCACCTGCGTCACATAATCCGCCACTCCCTTCACTGTGATGCATGAAGCCTCCTGCCTGTCGAACAAAAGCGATCCGGCCTCCTTCACGATTGCCAATACTTCCTCCATTTCTATATACATCTGTTCCCTTCCTTTCTTCCGTTCCCGGAAATCTTATGTCTGTCAGATTCAGCCTTGTTCCGTTTCATCCGTCCTGACTGGTCTCTGATAAAAAACAGAACAGACTAAGCATAGCATATCCGCATAGCGAATTCAATTTTTGCAGGGCATGTTTCCGCAGGGCGCTGCAGGGCATGTTACTTCATGGCGTCAGGCCCGGGAGCCGGTTCAAAGCATGCCCGTCCCCCGCCGCCTGGGCTGCCAGATATCTTGCTGTTTGGGCCGCCGAAGGTCTCTCTATTTGCGCCCCCTTCCATAACACATCCAACCCGCTGAGACCGCCATCAGAAGCAGCAGCACGCACAGGAACCAGGCTCCTGCAACGCTCAGGCGCATTCCAAGCCCCCATACATCGATCAACAGATATACGGCCAGGTTGGCCACACCGTGGAACAATACCGGTTCCAACAGTCTCCCTTCCCTTTCATATATGAAACTCAATATGGTTCCCAGGATACATCCATATATGGCCTGTACCAGATTTCCATGGGAAAGTCCGAACAAAAGGCCGGAAAATACCATGGCAGCTGCAGGAGGGAACAGGGAGCGCGCCTTGCCATAGATTAAGCCGCGAAAGGACAGTTCTTCCGAAAAAGGAGCGCAGATCCCGTATATGCACAGGCCCATCCACACAGGCACCGCTGCCTGCACAGCGGCCACTTCCTCAAATGCTGAAGACTGCTGTGTAATATGAAGGAGCGCCAGAAGCAGGTTCAGTCCCAGCGCGGAAGCCGCTGCGAAAACCAGGAAAGCCATGCGTATCTGCAACGGCTTTCTCTCCGTCCCATCCTTCGGTGCAATTTGTTCCTGCCTCCAATGGCCGAAACAGAGTTTCCTGCCGAATACACCAATACAGGCGACAGCGCCTCCAAGCGGCGCCGCCAGCAGCATCAGGCCATCCTGCAACCCTTCTGCCCCTTTTCCTCCCATTCCAACAAGCAATGGCCCCGACAAAAGCCCCACTGCCAACGTTCCTGCTGTCCTTCCTATTTCATAGACTAAAAGCGCGATCAGGAAGAACAGGAATGCGCGGAGCGGAGCATGCTGTTTTTTTTCTCCCCGCATCTCTTCTTTTTTCTTCAATTCTCTTTTCCTCCATTTCCAAATGCCCGAATCCATACAGCTTTTTCTGAACCGGCATGCGTCCGGCTCCTTTCACATCCGCACAGTTCCCAGACAGCCCCGTACAGGTAGAATTGTCACAAAATCACACCTCCGAGAGAGTACGCAGAATGCGGCCCAGTTCTTCCACATCTGAAGCAATCGCCCAAGGCGCGCATGCCTTCAGTTCCCCTTCAGGCGCATAGCCATACGCCACTCCGATCGCAGGCAACCCCATTTCGCGTGCACCCAATATATCAAATTTCCGGTCTCCTACCATTACCGTAGCATCATATGCGATTTCCTTTTCCAAAAACAGGCGGCGCAGCGCTTCTTCCACCACTTCTTCCTTCCTGCTGCGCCTTCCGTCCAGTTCGCTTCCCACCGTCGCTTCAAAGCATTCCAAAATTCCAAAATACCCTAATATTTTTGTTACAAAGTATTCCGGCTTGCTGGAAGCCACCGCCAGATGGAACCCATCCCGTTTCAACCCTGTCAAAAGTTCCCGCATGCCCGGGTATAGCGTATTTTCATACATTCCCACCTTTGAGAAACGCTCTCTGTACTTTTCCACCGCCCGCAGCGCACGCTGCTCATCAAATCCATAGAATTCCATAAAGCTGTCCACCAACGGCGGTCCTATGAACTTCTCCAGAACCTTTGGATCCTTCACCTCAATCCCTTCAGCCCTCAGGGCATACTGTACGCTTTTGGTAATTCCCGGCCCGGGATCGCTGATGGTTCCATCCAGGTCGAATAAAATATGTGTATACATCCTTCTCTCCTTT
>USKC01000040.1 GCA_900555195.1 uncultured Lachnospiraceae bacterium | reverse complement strand
GAGCACTTTCTCTACAGCATTTATGAAAGGAACGCCCAGGCACATTATATGCCGTTTATCGTATCTGTCTATGAGGGCGGCGGATTTTCGGAGACGAAGGAGAACCGGAAGCGTTCTGAAGTGGAGCACAGGGCGGCTGCCAGATATTATCTGGGACAGGCCAAATGCATACGCTACCGGCTGCTGCTTCTGGCAACCCTGGCCCCTCTGCGGACGAAGATCGCGCAGAATCCGTCCCTGGCAAAGGGATATAATGCCTTGAAATCCGCGCTGTACGGGCGGAAGAAATGACGGGATAGCTGAGCCGGAAAAGAAGGCTGGCATGGAGGGAAGTGTGAGGAAAAACGCTTTCATGCTTTTTTTATTTTGTGTGCGCAAAAGCGCGCAGATGGGTGGCAAAAATGAGAGTACTTTGGCTGTGCAATATCTGCCCGCCGGCTGTGGCTGTGGCGCTGGGAAGGGAATACAGCGTGCGTGAGGGCTGGATTACGGGAGCGCTGAATCGCTATCTGGGTGCGGATAAGGCGGAGAATGCGGAAGGAAAGATGGAGCTGGGAATCTGTTTTCCAGCGGATGGAGAACTGACGGGATTCGGAGAGGAGACCTTTGTCAGGGCATTGACAGGCAGGGAGGATGGCCCGGGAAGGACGCTCCATTTATACGGATTCGGAGAGGATCTGAGGAGGCCGGAGAAATATGAACCAGCCTTGGAGGAACGGTTCGCTGCGATCCTGTCGGATTTCAAGCCGGATCTGGTGCATATTTTCGGGACGGAGTTTCCCCATGCGCTGGCCATGGCGCGTTCCTTCGGCAGGCCGGAGCGGATCCTGGTGAGCCTGCAGGGCATGATGGGAGCCTGTGTGGACAGCTATATGGCCGATCTGCCGGAATGGGTGCAAAGAAGAAAGACGCTGCGGGATGTGCTGCGGCAGGATGGCTTAAAACAGCAGCAGGAAAAGTTCCGCATGCGCGCAGAGAGGGAAAAAGAACTTCTTAGCTCCTGCCGCCATGTGGCCGGGCGGACCGCATTTGACAGAAAGGAAAGCCTGCGCCTGAATCCGGGGCTGCGTTACCATACGCTGAATGAGACCATGCGCGCCTGTTTTTACGAAGGGAAATGGAAGAGGGAACGCTGCAAAAGTTGGGAGATCTTCATAAGCCAGGGGGATTATCCGCTGAAAGGATTCCATTACCTGCTTGAAGCGATGGGGCCGGTTTTAAAGGAATATCCGCAGGCTTGCATCAAAGTGGCGGGGAACAGCATCCTTCGCCATGGAACGCTGAAGGAAAAGCTGAAGCTGTCCGGTTACGGAAAATATCTTTTGGAGCGCATCCGGGAAAACGGCCTCGACGGGAAGGTGACGGTGCTGGGTTCCCTGTCCGATGTGCAGATGAAGGAAGCTTATCTGCAAAGCCACATATTCGTCTGCCCTTCCTCCCTGGAAAATTCCCCCAATTCATTGGGGGAGGCTATGCTTCTGGGAGTTCCCTGCGTGGCGTCTCGCACCGGCGGAATACCGGATATGGCAGAGGACGGAGAAAGCGCGCTGCTGTTTACAAAGGGAAAAGCGGAGGAATTGGCAGAATGCATCCTGCGCATTTTCCGTTCGGATGAGCTGGCAGAGCATCTGTCGCTCCAGGCGGCCAGGCGGGCGCGAAAGAACCACGATGCGGATGCCAACTATGCGAAGCTGCTCTCCATCTATGGAGAAATCATGTCCGGAGAGAACGGACGGGAGGCAGAAGGAAGGGCGAAGGCATGAAGGTGACATTTATATCCAACTATATCAACCACCATCAGATCCCCTTCTGTGAAGCGCTCTATAAACAGCTTGGAGAAGATTTTCTGTTCATTCAAACGGAGCCCATGGAGGAAGAACGCGTCCGGATGGGATGGGCGGTGAACGTGCGGGAGTACCCGTATGTGCGTCTCTATGATGAACAGGCACAAGCCTGCCGGGACTGGATCGAGGACTGTGATCTGCTTTTGGCCGGATGGCTGGAACGGCCGGAATTGATTTTGAAGCGATTGGGCAGCGGAAAGCCGGCCTTTCGCATCAGTGAACGGATTTATCGGGAAGGCCAATGGAAGGCGATTTCTCCAAGGGGACTTATGGCGAAATACAGGGAGCATATTCAGTTCCGCAGAAAGCCGGTGTATCTGCTGTGCGCCGGCGCATATGTGGCTTCAGATTTCGCCCTGATCGGCGCATATCCGAAGAAAAGGCTGCAGTTCGGCTATTTTCCGGAGACCAGGCCGGTGGAATGCCAGGAGACAAAGCCAAAAGAAGGGCCGGTGCGTCTGCTCTGGGCAGGAAGGCTGATGCGGCTGAAACATCCGGAATACGCTGTCCGCCTGGCTGCCGATCTGAAAAAAAGAGGGTACGATTTCCGGCTTTGCATGATTGGCGGCGGGGAGATGGAAGAGGAACTGAAGCAGTTCATTGACAGGGAAGGCCTGGGGGATCGGATAGAACTGTCCGGATTCCGGCCGCCGAAGGAAGTGCGCGCGGCCATGGAAAGAAGCCACATCTACCTGTTCACCAGCAATCATCTGGAAGGCTGGGGTGCCGTGGTCAACGAGGCCATGAACAGCCGCTGTGCGGTGGTCGGCAGCGCCCAGGCTGGAGCCGTTCCCTGCCTGATCCGGCATAAGGAAAACGGGATGATCTATCAGAAAGACGGGTATGAAGATTTTCTTGCCTGTGTCTGTTACCTTCTGGATCATGCCGAAGAACGGGAACAGATGGGAAAGAGGGCCTGCGAAACGGTGCTGAAGCTGTGGAATGCGGAAAATGCGGCAAGGCGCTGCCTCGCGTTCTACGAAGGATGGAAGCGGGGGGAGATGAATCTGCCGGAGGAAGGCCCCCTTTCCCCGGCCCCGGTTCTGTGGCCCAGGCGCGGAGCGGATGCCGGATGTGTGGACAGATGGAACTGAGGAACATGGGATGGGCTGGGAATGTGCGAAAAGAATATGCGCGCAGAGGAGCGCAGATGGGAGCAGAGAATGGAATCACAACCGCTGATATCGGTAATCATACCTGTTTATAATATTCTGGACTGTCTGGAGCGCTGCGTTTCTTCCGTCTGTGCCCAGACCTATCCGAATCTGGAAATCCTTCTGGTGGACGATGGCTCTACGGACGGTACGGAACGATTGTGTGAGGAATTGGCGGCTCGAGACATCCGGATCCGGGTCTTTCATAAACCGAACGGAGGCTCTTCCTCCGCGCGGAATCTTGGGATTGAAAGGGCCAGGGGGGATTATCTGGGATTTGTGGACAGCGATGATTATATTGAACCTGGGATGTATGAAGCGATGCTTCATGAAATCAGGCAGGGAGGATACGAAATGGTGCAGATATCCCGGGACGAGATTGACGAGAACGGGTGCCGCCGTTCGGATGTATGCACGCCGCCGCCCCAGGCTGTTTTCTGTGAAAGCGAAGCGTTCATGCGCTCCCTTCTCCTGCACGAAGGAGACTGCTCTTTCTGCACCAAACTGACGGACAGGAAGCTGTTAGAAGCGCATAAGTTTCCGGAGGGAGAACTCAACGAAGACTTCCGCTTGCTGATACAGCTTCTCACGAAGATAAAAGGGGTGCGGATCCTTCCGCAGCAGTTCTATCATGTATATTACCGGACAGGGAGCAATACGAGAAAAAAGAGCAGGGACGAATTTTCAAGAGTATTTGTGGACATTGTAAACAATGCGGACTACGCGCAGGAGATCGTGGAACAGTTCTTCCCGGCGCTTCAAAAAGAGGCGATTCGTTTCGGATTGTACCAGCGTCTGGACTATCTTCTGCACATCCCTGTGGGGAAAATGGACAGTGCAGATCCCTTTTATGCGCGGGTAAAGCAGTACTGCCGCCGCCATCTTGCGGATACGATGCGCTCTCCGTATCTGACAGGAAAGCAGAAAGGATACCTTTTTCTGCTCACGCTGGCTCCCCGCAGCATCCGCAGGCTCCACCGAATGAGCATGCGCCTGCGTCATTGCAGCGAATAGAGCCTATAGGGGCCTACGCGTTGCAATGACGCAGGCCCTATGCTATAATGTGCGAAAAGACAGATGCCAAAAAGAAATACGGAGGAAATTATGTTAGATAATAAAACGATCCTGATAACCGGTGGGACAGGCTCTTTTGGAAAGTGTTTTACCAAATATGTGTTGTCTCATTACCACCCCAAGAAGATCATCATTTATTCCAGGGACGAGTTCAAGCAGTTTCTGATGCAGAATGAGCTGAGGGAACATGAATCCGTCATGCGGTATTTCATTGGCGATGTGCGGGATAAGGACAGGCTTAGGAGAGCTTTTGAAGGGGTGGATTATGTGATCCATGCGGCGGCCCTGAAGCAGGTGCCCGCCTGTGAATACAATCCCAATGAGGCGATTCGGACCAATATCAATGGAGCCCAGAACGTGATCGATGCGGCGCTGGATACGAATGTGAAGAAGGTGGTCGCTCTGTCCACAGATAAGGCGGTTAATCCGGTGAATCTGTATGGAGGCACGAAGCTGGTCAGCGATAAGCTCTTTGTGGCGGCGAACGCGTATGCGGGCACAAAGGATATCAGTTTTTCCATCGTGCGGTACGGAAATGTAGCCGGCAGCCGCGGCAGCATTATTCCGCTGTTTCACAGCATCATCAAGAATGGAGGAACACAGCTGCCGATTACGGATATGCGAATGACCCGCTTCTGGATCAGCCTGACGGAGGGTGTGGAATTGGTAATCAAGGCACTGAAGGAAGCAAAAGGCGGCGAGACATTTATCAGCAAGATCCCTTCTTTCCGCGTGCCGGATTTGGCCGAAGCTATGCTGCCTGGATGCGAACTCAAGGAGATCGGCATTCGCCCCGGCGAGAAGCTGCATGAAATCATGGTAACGACGGAAGACTCTTTTAATACTTATGAATATGACAAGCATTTCATTGTCTATCCGCAGATGGTGTTCAACGAGAGGCAGGTTCCGGATCTGTCCGGAAGAAAGGTAGAGGAAGGCTTCTCCTACAGCTCTGGCAATAACAAGGAGTGGCTTACCGTTGAAGACATCAGAGAACGCTTGAAGAATGTGGAGCTGGAAAAATAAGTGGAATTGCAGACGGCCCGCTTCTGGCGGGCCCTTTTTCTTCTGCAGAAAATCCAGTTGTTAATATGGAAAGGCTCCGCTTGACTGCATTGCTGCAAAATGGAGTCTGCCGCTTATGCGGAGCGCAGCAGGGCACACACATTTTTGCTATATGACGAAGACCATTACAGGACAGAAAGGAATGGTAGGAAGATGGAGACTGGGACAGAGAACAGGATAGGAATACCGGCAGCTGCAGGAGGTGTGCCGGTCAGAGAGACGAAGATTTCCTACGGCCATCAGTGGCTGGATGAAGCGGATTATCAGGCGGTGCTGGACGTGCTCAAAAGCGATTATCTCACCTGCGGGCCCAAGGTGACGGAACTGGAGGACAAGCTTTGCGGCATCACGGGGGCAAAGCATGCGGTGGCAGTCAGCAATGGAACGGCAGCCCTGCACATCGCCTGTCTGGCGGCTGGAGTGGGGCCGGGAGATGAGGTAATCACCACGCCGATCACCTTTGCCGCTTCAGCAAACTGCGCACTGTACTGTGGCGCGCGGCCTGTTTTTGCAGATATTGATGAGAAAACCTACAACATTGATCCGGAAAGTGTGAAAGCCTGCGTGACGGAACGGACCAAGGCTGTGGTGGCGGTGGACTATACCGGACAATCCACGGATCTGGAAGCGCTGAAAGCGATCTGTGAGGAAAACAACATTACGCTCATCACGGACGGCGCGCACTCCATCGGGACCCGTTATGAAGGGAAGCCTACGGGTTCCATTGCGGATATGACTACCTTCAGCTTTCACCCGGTGAAAACCATCACCTGCGGAGAAGGAGGCGCTGTGCTGACGAACAGCGATGCACTCTATCAGAGACTGGAGCTGTTCGGCAAGCATGGGATCACCCGCGATCCGAAGCTGATGTCCAAGGAGCCGGATGGCCCCTGGTACTATGAACAGATTGAACTGGGCTATAATTACCGGATGACGGATATTCAGGCGGCCCTTGGGTGCAGTCAGCTGGATAAGCTGGATCGGTTCAGCAGGCGGAGGAAGGAGATCGTCAGAAGATACGACGAGGCCTTTTCACAAATCCCTCAGCTCGTGGTGCAGCAGGAGACGCCGGGCTCGGATACCACAAGGCATCTGTATATTCTCAGAATCCGTCCCGAGTGCCTGAACATAGACAGAAAGGGATTCTTTGAGGCGATGGCCGCAGAAAATATCAGCTGCAACGTCCATTATATCCCGACCTACTATTTCCCATATTATCAGAAGCTGGGATACCGGAAAGGAATCTGCCCGAAGGCGGAAAAACTGTATGAAGAGATCCTGACGATTCCATTATATTATGGAATGAGCGATCAGGATGTGGAAGATGTGATTGAAGCGGTGCGTAAAATTACCGCATACTATGCAAAATAAGAGGGGAAAACAGCACAAAGGCGCTGTCGGGAGATAGGGGGAACAAATTTGGCCGGGTGACCAAAGAAACAAGGAGCGACAGATGAGTGAAATACAGCAGAATATGGTGAAACAGCCAGATACGGCGCGCCGGGGGAAAAAGGCGATGAAGTGGGAGAGAGGGACTCTCCTGCTGTGGGGAACGGTTGTATTTTTTACAGTTTGTTATGTATCTCTGATCTTTAACGACAATGTATGGACGGATGAAATCTTCAGCATGAACCTGTTTGCGGAGGGCTTTGGGGAGATCGTTCAGGAGACCGCGCGGGATGTGCACCCGCCGTTGTACTATTTTCTGGGCAGGATATTCCGCCTTCTGTTTGGGGACAGCCTGCAGGTCCAGAAAATTTTGACGCTGCTTCCGATGAGCCTTACGCTGGCCCTGGGCGCATGGAAGGTCAGACAATTCTGGGGCGATCGGACAGCCTTTTTATTTCAGATCTTTTTGGGATGCCTTCCGTGCACGATGGAATATGCCGTACAGGTGCGCATGTATTCCTGGGCGCTGCTGTGCGTGACGGTCTGCGGCCTGATGGTATGGGAGATTATGACAGAAGAGAAATGCTCCTCTTGGCTCCTGTACACGGCAGCAGCAGCGGCGGCCGCTTATCTGCATTATTTCGCCCTGGTCTCTGTGATCTTTATTCATATGATGCTGTTGGTCATACTGCTGCTTCTTCCGAAGAAGGGAAAACAGATCAGGAACTGGCTGCTCTTTTCCGTGATCCTGATCGCTGTGTATCTGCCCTGGTGCCCCTATTTTCTGAGGCAGGTGATCTCAGTGGAAGGCGGCTATTGGATTCCGGAGATCACCGCAGAGACGGTTTGGGGTTATTTTACCTGGGCCTTTGGCCTGGAAGGGCTGTGGCAGACGACGCTCATCTATCTTCTGATCGCAGCGGCTGCGGGAGCGGTATGCCTGCGTGCACTGTTTCGGGACGGGGAAGGGCTGTGGCTGAAATACGGCTTCTTCTGCATGTCCGTTCCGGCGCTGACCACCTGGAGCGGCGTGGTGCTTTCCTATATGCAGCAGCCGATTTACCGGGATCAGTATGTGTTCCCTGCCATGGGGATGTTCTGCTTGTTTGCGGCGATTGGAATGTCAAAACTGCTCGGAAGGGGACTGGCATGGCTGCTCCCTGAAAATGAGACGGAACGTGAGAAGGGCATTGAGGTGTTCTGGCAGAAGGGAACGCGGGTGCAGACGGCTGTGATGTCCCTTCTTCTTCTGTTTTTGCTCTTTACGGGCGCTGCGGCTTATCGGGAGAACTTCATTGCGGAATACCGGTCGACGCTGACGGAACAGACGGAAGCGTTCTTCGAGGAGAATTTCGGCGAAAACGATCTGGTGGTCTACAATTACCAGGCATATTATTTTAATTACAAATATTATTTTCCGGAAGAGAAACTGGCCTATGTGAGAGAGGTGGATCTTTCTGCGGATTTTGATACCATCTGGTTTCTGGATACGGAAATGGAGTGGGACTTTGTTCCGGATCAGATCATTCCCTATAACCTGCAGATCGAATATGTGGGCCATTATGGAATTGAATACAATGAGTTTGATCTGTACAAAGTGACCAAAGGAGCGGCGGGAGTATGAAGCTGAGCGTGATTGTGCCTGTTTATAACACGGCAGGTGAAGGAAAGCTGGAATATTGTCTGGACTCCCTGATCGGACAGACCCTTTCCGATCTGGAGATAGTGGCGGTGGACGATTGCTCCACGGATCAATCCTGGGAAATCCTGACGCGTTATGAAAGGGAAAACCCCGGGCGGCTGCGTGCGGTGCATTCTGAAGTGAACCGAAAGCAGGGAGGCGCGAAAAATATCGGCCTTTCGCTGGCGCAGGGAGAGTGGATCGGCTTTATGGACAGCGACGATTGGGCGGCGCCGGACATGTATGAACGGCTGGTTCGTCTGGCAGAAAGCGAAGGCGCGGATATGGCGGGCTGCGACTACTGTCTGACGGATGAGCACAGCATGAAGGTGGGACAGGTGGTGCATAACAACCGGCCCGAACAAAGCGGCGTTCTGGATCATGAGAAGTATGCTTCCCTGATTCTGGACAGCGGCAGCCTGGTGGTGAAGATCTACCGGAGGGAGATAATCCTGGGCTGTGAGAGCCGTTTCCCGGAAGGGATCTTCTATGAGGATAATGCCCTAGGCAATACCTGGATGCTGCGCGCAAAGCATTTTGTGTATCTGCCGGAACCGCTGTACTATTATTATCAGCACGAGGCTTCCACAGTGCATACTATCACAAAACAGCGCTGCCAGGATAGGATGGAAGCGGGGCGGCTGATGATTGCGGAGGCGAGGAAAAACGGCTACTTTATGGAATATTATAAGGAACTGGAGTGCAGTTTCGCCGTCCTTTTTTATGTGAATACATTGTTTTCCTATATGTTTGGCGTGAAAAAGAAGGAGCTTTCTTTCGTGCAGGCATTGGGCAGGGAGATGAGAGAGACTTTTCCTAATTTTCAGGAAAACCCCTATTATCAGAAGCGGTTCAATGAGGAAGAAAGAAAATTGGTGGACATGCAGCAGCGTTCTTCCCTGCGCTTCATGATCTATTTCACCCTGCTGTGGACATATCGGAGGCTGCGGAAAAAGCGGAAATAGAAAATAGCGCGCCAAAGCGCGCAGATGGGAGCAAAGTATGAAAGCGGCTTTGATCGGTGCGGGAGAAGAGTCCCTGCATATGATAGAGAAGGCAAAAGAACTCGGAGTATTCGTGACAGCGTTGGATGGGAATCCGGCTGCTCCTGGGCTGCGGGCTGCGGATGAAGGGCTTGCGGTGGATATCTCTCAGGAGGAGGCGGTGCTGGCCGCGCTTGCAGAGAGAAAACCGGATTTCGTGCTCACGGGCCCGATCGGCCGGTATCTGACCACAGCGGGGGCGGTGAATGACGCCCTGGGCCTTCGCGGAATCAGCAGGAAGGCTGCTGTGGCGTGTACGGATAAATATTTGTTTCATCAGATCCTTTCCGAACAGGGCCTCCGCGCGGGGCATTGCTGGCTGATTCCGGCATTGGATGATGCGAAGGACGGGGAAAAGGGAGAAGACCGTGCGGAGAGGGAGCCAAAAGAACCGGCCCGTCAGGGCAGGCTTTCCTATCCTGCGATTCTGAAGCCGCGTTATGGTTCCGGAAGCCGGGGGATTTTCTTCGTAGAAAGCCCCATGGAACTGGCGCTTGCGATGAAAGCGCTGCAGCATGAAGAGGAGGAGCATAAGATCCCGTTGGAAGATTATGTTCTGGAAGAGGCGGCGAAAGGGGAAGAATACGGCGTGGATGGAGCCATGGACGGAAAGACGTTCCGCCTGATCCTGCTTCGCCGGAAGCTTCTGACGCCGCCGCCTGCCAGACAGGCTGTAGGGTATTTCAGTGTGACGGGAACGATGGATCGGGAGGAAGCGCTTCTTGGGCGGGTGCAGGAATATCTGGAGCGGGTTACGGAACGGATGGGGCTGCAGGACTGCCTGTTGCATGCGGATCTGATGATTTCTGAGAACAATATTTTCGTGATCGAACTCTCCGCAAGGCCGTCAGGGCATAACCTGCACAACCTGTTCACCCCTATGGCGACCGGCGTGGATATGGCGCAGCAGTATATCCGCAGTCAGTGCGGCATGCCGTATTCCTATCAGCCGCTTTACAGAAAGAAGCTGCTCATCCGTTACTTTGCGCTGCCGGAGGGGCGGATTGACCGCGTCCCCAAGGCGGAGGAACTGCGCCTTCCGGATTCTGTGAGCCTGCGCAGATGGAACTGTATGCTCCATCCGGGAGAAAGCGTGGGACGCGTCACAACCGGCCATTCAGTGATGGGAAGAGGGTATTTCATCCTGGAAGGGGAGTCGGATGAGGAACTGGAGGCCGCTGCGGACGGCGTGCTGGGAGAATTTGCGGTGAAGAAATTGTGGTGATGCGCAGGCGGCTGATGGGCATGAGAAGAAACGGCTGTTTTATCCGGAAAGGAAAATGACAAAATGAGGATATGGATGTCACAGCGGACTGTGCGGCCGAAGGGATATGCGGCGCGTGCAACGCTTCCCCTGGCGGGAGGCCTCCTGCTGGCGATGGGGTTGATCGTTGGAATTTCTGTTTTGACATTGTACCTGGGATGGCCGGCGGAGGGCGTCCTGCTGGCGGCTACCGTTCTGATTACCGCAGGGATAGTTTTATTTGCCGCAGGCCTTGGAAGATGTGCTGCGCGGGACGCCATGATATTCTGCCAGGACGACGAGGGACGGATGTTTGTGGTGGACGCGCGCAGATATGCGGGGTGTCACCGCGGGATAGCCGGTTATGTGAAGATGGCGGTTCAGACGCAGAAGGTGTTGGAAACGCTGGCGGATGGGGAAACGCTGGAGCGCCGCCTGTCGGAGAGGGAAAGCCTTCAGGGGATGGAGCCGCAGATCCTGGCGGTTGAAAACCTGAAAGAGAACGGCAAATCCTGTTCTCTGGTCTGTCAGGTCCGTTATCCCGGCGGAAAAACCGGCCGTCAGACATATCAGCTGATCCATGGGTACATAGAGGAAGAACGTCTGCTTTATGAACTTGGCAGGCTGAGAACGTCGGAACGTTTGGTGGAGAGCGAGGATAACCGCGGGTTTATGCGGATCCTTTTCAGCGTATTGGCGCTGTTTGTCACTGCGGGATTATGCGTGCTGAGCCATCCTGCCGTCGGTGAACTTGCAGAGGCAATCTATTTTCCCTGTTTGGGGCTGGCCATGATTTCTCTGTATGCGCTCATATATTTCATCATCCGGCAGCGCAGGGGAGAATGAACGGGTAGTTTGTGACGGGAAGGAAAGGCAGAAGGAAGGGACAGGAGGAGAGGACAGAATATGAGAGAAAAACAACAGGCACAGTGGCCTAACCTGCCGGAGGAGAAACGCATCAGCATGCTGCAGATCCCTGAAGGGCCGATCGATATGGTGTTGGACACGGATGCGGCCACGGAGGTGGATGACCCGTTTGCGATCAGTTATTGTTTGCTTTCACCGGAACGTTTCCGCATCAAGGCGATCTATGCAGCGCCCTTTGCCATGAATGAGCGGGCGCAGGATCCGGCCAAAGGGATGGAAATGAGCGTGGAGGAAATTCAAAAAGTCATGCGCCTGTGCGGGGCGGAGGGAAGCTGCCCTGTATTCCATGGATCCCGCGCGTATCTGAAACGGGAAGGCGGGTTTGAAGATTCTCCTGCAGCCCGTGATCTGGTGAAGCGCAGCAGAGAGTATTCCTGGGAGAACCCTCTATATGTGTTCGGGATCGGGGCGGGCACCAACCTGGCTTCGGCGCTTCTGATGGATCCGGAAATCATAAGCCGTATCGTTGTGATCTGGCTGGCGGGAAATGATTTCTGCCTTTCGCCGGATGTATATAATATCTATCAGGATGTGAGAGCGGCGCAGATTCTGTTTGATTCAGGGGTTCCTCTGATTCATGTCCCCTGCGAACCGGTGACCTCCCATATGATCACCACGGTTCCGGAGCTGGAAAGCTGCATCGGAGGGAAAAATGAACTGTGCGACTATCTCATTCAGAGCGTGAAGGAGTACGGCGGCGATACGTTTGCCTGGGGGAAAACGATCTGGGATCTGGGCGCGGTAGGCTGGCTGAAGGAGAATGGCTGGGGGAAAATGGTGCTGACCAGCGCGCCTGTGGTGACGGATGAACTGACCTGGAGCCGGGATGAGGCGCGGCATCTGATCGGGAACGTGCAGAAGCTGGATCGGGACGCGATCTTCAAAGATGCATTCCTGAAAATGGGACGGGCGGGAAAGAAAAGGGGATAACAAGGCAGGCAGAAAAGGAAGGGGAATATGCGGGAAGGATTTATCGAAAAAATCTATGCCGGATGGTTGGCCAAGATCATCGGGATCCGGCTGGGGGCGCCGGTAGAAAGCTGGACATATGAAAAAATCCGGGCCGTATATGGCCAGGTGGACGGGTATCTTGTGGACTATAAGGATTTTGCGGCGGATGACGACAGCAACGGGCCGCTGTTCTTTCTGCGCGCGCTGGAAGAAGGCGGCAGCAGGCGCGTGCGCAGGGGAGAGGAAGAACGGAAGTATGAACTGGAAAGCCAGGATGTGGCGGAAGCTTTGCTGAATTATGCGCCTTTTGAGCATGGATTCTTTTGGTGGGGCGGCTATGGAACATCCACGGAGCACACCGCCTATCTGAATCTGGCGGGGGGCATGGAAGCGCCCAGAAGCGGAAGCGTGGAACAGAATGGGAGCACGGTGGCGGAGCAGATCGGCGGTCAGATTTTCATCGATACCTGGGGGCTGGTTGCGCCCGGCAGGCCCGAGGAAGCTGCCGGATATGCGAAGGAGGCGGCTTCGGTCACGCATGGAGGAAACGGCGTCTACGGCGGAATGTTCGTGGCAGCCTGCATCAGCCAGGCATTCGTGGAATCGGATATCCGAAAGCTGATTGCCAAGGGGCTTTCCGTGATCCCGCAGGATTGCGAATACGCCCGTGTGGTTCGGGCGGTGGAGAACTTCTATGAACAAAAGAGGGATGACTGGGAGGCTTGTTTTAGATATATACAGGAGAATTTCGGTTATGACAGGTATCCGGGCAACTGCCATATCATCCCCAATGCCGCGGTGATGATTCTGTCTCTGCTGTATGGAGAAGGGGATTTTGACCGGACGCTGAACATCTGCAATATGTGCGGCTGGGATACGGACTGCAATGTGGGAAATGTGGCCACGATCATGGGCGTACGCGGCGGCCTGGAGGCGATTGATGAGAGAAAATGGAGGAAGCCGGTGCATGATTTTCTGGCTTGTTCCAGCGTGGTTGGCTCTCTGAATATCATGGACATTCCTTTCGGGGCCTCTTATATCGCCAATCTCGCATACCAGATCTGCGGCGAGCAGCCTCCTCAGCCCTGGAAGCGCCTGTGGGAGCAGCGCATGGACAGCTGCCATTTTGAGTTTCCGGGTTCCACCCATTCCATGCGTGCGCGGATGAAAAATGGGCGCAGCGAGGGAGAACCGGAGCGGGAATTCGATCTGAGGGGAACGGAAGAGACGGCATTTACCGGCATGCGCAGCCTGAAGACTGTGGTCAAGCCGGTACAGGAAGGGGAAGCGTTCCTGGTATATAAGAAAACCTATTACAGGCCGGCGGATTTCCATGACAGCCGTTATGATCCGGCATTTTCTCCGATTCTGTATCCGGGCCAGAGCCTGCATGCTGCAGTATGCGCGGGCAGAATGGAGCGCGGGATGAAAGCCAGGCTGTATGTGCGCGGAGGAAATGGACGGAAAGAGTATTTCGGAGAATGGCAGGAACTGGAACCGGGCCGTTGGGAGAATCTGACCTGGAAGATTCCCAAGATGGACGGAGAAGTTCTGGAAGAGGCCGGCGTCTGCTTCCTGGCCGGAGAGCGGGAGCATGGGGACGATTGCTGTGTTTATCTGGATGACCTGTACTGGGAAGGAGCGCCTTCCTACCGGCTGGATCCGGCCAAAGAACGGGTGGAGGTATGGCCGGGACTTCATAGGGAAGTCAGCCAGTTCACACGTCAGAAAGGCCTGCTGTATCTGGAGGACGGACGAATCCATCTGTCCTGCAGTAATTTGGGAGAGGCCTATACGGGCGGATGGAACTGGAAGGATTATCGCGTAAGCTGCCGCGTGACAGCGCATACGGGCTCCTGGCATCTTATCCAGGCGAGGGTGCAGGGCGCCATGCGCTCCTATGCCTTTGGCCTGCTTCCGGATGGGGAGATCGCTTTGCTGAAGAAGGATGGAAAAGACGCCGTTCTGTGCCGGGAACGATATGACTGGGAGCCTGGAAAGGAATATACGCTGTTCATGGAGGTAAAAGGCGCGCAGATCCGGGGAGGCATTGCGGACGGCCCGGAATTGACCTATACGGATGCAAACGGCCCCTATCTGTACGGAAGCATCGGGTTGGCGGTCAGGGATGGCAGCCACGTAAGCTGCGGGGAGATTATAGTAGAAGGAGACTAAGGGGGCAGATAAAAAATCCGGGCGGTATGCTGCTGCTTGGCCCTTCGCATGTGCTTTGCCTTCCGACGCCAGCCCCTCCGGATCTCTCTTGTCCCAGCGATGGGGATGGTGTTTGCTGGTACTGTCTAAAAACGTCGGTACTTACGAACCGTCTT
>USKC01000039.1 GCA_900555195.1 uncultured Lachnospiraceae bacterium | reverse complement strand
TTTGCCCGCATCCGCACAGCCCTGCGCCATAGCAACCGTATGACATCGCAGGCGGCGAACCGTCCTTATCAGGCGGGAGGATTGTGCATCGATTTTGACAGGCGGCTCGTGAGTGTGGATCAGGAGCCGGTGCATCTGACACAGGTGGAATTTAAGATCGTATCCTTCCTCGCGCATAACTCCGGGCGCGTGATGACTTACGATACCATCATTTCCCATGTATGGGGGCCCTATGCGGATGACAACAACCGGATCCTTAGGGTGAATATGGCCAATATCCGCCGAAAGCTGGAAAAAAACCCGGCGGAGCCGCAGTTCATTCTGACGGAGATCGGCGTAGGCTACCGCATGATGGAAGATGAAGCGCAGCAGGGCGGGATTAACTGAAAAAAGGGGACGGCTCTTCCTGCTTCGTTTGTCCGCTCCGCAGATGCCTGCCGGTTCCCCTGCCGAAAGGGTTGGATGCAAGATGGGACGGCTGGCCTCTTTGGGGCAGATGCCTGTGAAAAAATTGTGCTGTTTCTTGCTTTTGGAGGCACAGCCATCTTCCGCGCGCCTTGGCGGCGTTGTTTGACGCCCGAATGGGCGGAGTTTAGCCGCCAGGCGGAAGATGGCGGCGGTTCCAAAAGCTTAGAAACAGCCAATTTTTAAAGCGGCACGCGAAAGGACGGAAAGCAGCCGAACCTGCAGCAGTTCCCGAAGCCGGCAGAGGCCAGGGGCAGTGCGGGCCGTATTCCATCCCAGCGCTCCAGGCAAAGCGGAAAGTACCGGGCGGGCTGTATCCGGGTTGAAAAAAGTGGGGGCGTATGCTATTCTTATGTAAGTCATGCAGCAAGTGAGAAAGAAAAGTGAGAAAGAACCGGCTTTGGATTTTAACCGGCAGCCGGCGAAAGGCAGGGTGGCTATGGCAGCATTAAAAACATTACTGGAGAACCTGGAAGTGACGGCGCAGGGGGGAGGGGAGATACCCGACCGAGAGATCTCTGCGCTGGTTTACGATTCAAGGAAAATCACGGAAGATTGTCTGTTCGTCTGTATTGAAGGGGCGAACTTTGACGGGCATACAGCCGCTGCGCTGGCGGCGGAGAAGAAGGCTGCCGCGCTTGTGGTGGAGAAGGATGTGGAGGTTCCGGAAGATTCGGATATTCTCATTCTGCGCGTCGCGAACACGCGCTATGCGCTGGCCTTTCTTTCCGCGGCCTGGTTCGGCCATCCGGCAGAAAAGTTAAAGACCATCGGGATCACCGGAACCAAGGGAAAGACCACGTCCACCTATCTGGTAAAGTCTATTCTGGAGAATGCGGGACTGAAGGTGGGGCTGATCGGAACGATTGAAGTGATCATCGGCGGGATGCATATCCATGCGGACAATACCACGCCGGAATCCTATCTGCTGCAGTCCTATATGGCACAGATGGTGGAAGCGGGATGCGATGCGGTGGTGATGGAGGTATCCTCCCAGGCGCTGATGCTGCACAGAAGCCAGGGCTTTGTGTTTGATTTCGGCATATTTACGAATATTGAGCCGGATCACATCGGCCCGAATGAGCACAGCAGCTTTGAAGCGTATCTTCACTGCAAGAGCCTGCTCTTTCGGCAGTGCCGGGTGGGCATCGTCAACCGGGACGATCCGCATTGGGAACAGGTGCTGGAAGGGCATACTTGCAGGGTGGAGACCTATGGCCTGCTGGAGGGAAGCGATCTGAGGGCGGAAGGACTTACGCTCACCAATGAAAACGGGACACTGGGCGTTGCTTTCCATGTGAGCGGCCTGATGAACCTGGATGCTCAGATCGATATGCCTGGCCGGTTCAGTGTATACAATGCACTGACGGCGATTGCGATCTGCCGGCATTTTGGCGTGACGGAAGAGAATATTCAAAGGGCGCTTAAGGATGCGAAAGTGAAGGGGCGGATTGAAATGGTGAAGGTGTCCGATGAATTTACGCTCCTGATCGATTATGCCCACAACGCCATGGCGCTGGAGAGCCTGCTTGCCACGCTGAAGGAATATGAACACGGCAGGCTGGTGTGTGTGTTTGGATGCGGGGGCAACCGCTCCAGGCTGCGCCGCTATGAGATGGGTGAGGTCAGCGGCAGGCTGGCGGACCTGACCATCATCACCTCGGATAATCCCCGATTCGAGGAGCCGCAGGCGATCATAGATGATATCGTAGAGGGCATCAGCAAAACAACGGGGAAGCATATGGAGATCTGCGATAGAAAAGAGGCCATTGCCTATGCGATTGACCATGGAAAGCCGGGCGACATCATCGTTCTGGCGGGAAAAGGCCATGAAGATTACCAGGAGATCAAAGGGGTGAAACACCACATGGATGAGCGGGAACTGATCGCGGACATCCTGAAGGAAAGGGGCATCTCTTTTTAAAACGCCGGTCCTCGGAAGGAAACGTCCGTACGGGCCGGATGGCCGTTTCTGGGAGCGAAGGAAAGGGTGTGACGTGTGACACAAGGAAGATTTGCAAACGTCATTGTGGATATATCTCATGAAAAAGTTGACCGCCCATTTGCATACCGCATTCCTGACCGGCTGCTCGGCAGGGTGGAAGTGGGGGTGCAGGTGCGCATCCCCTTTGGCAGCGGCAACCGTCTGCGTACCGGCTATGTAATAGAAGTGACGGATGAAGCGGAATTCGACGAAGAGCGGATAAAGGAACTGAACGGCATCGCGGAGGATGGAATCTGCCTGGAAGGAAGGCTGATCCGCTTGGCCTTCTGGATGAAAGAACACTATGGTTCCACTATGATTCAGGCGCTGAAAACCGTCCTTCCCGTGAAACAGAAGCTGAAAACCTTAGAGAAGAAAGAAGTGCGCCTGCGCGTGGGAAAGGAAGAGGCGAAGGAAGAACTGCGCGCCTGCGAGCGTAAGAAGCAGGGTGCGAAGGCCCGGCTTTTGCGGGAACTGATCGAGGAAGAACGGCTTCCCATGAACCTGCTTGCCAGAAAGCTGAATATCGCTCCGTCCACCTTCCGCAGCCTTCAGGACGCGGGCCTGATTGCGGTGGACAGTGTGCCCTATTATCGAAACCCGGTGAAACTGGAAGGGAAAAAAGAGGAAGGGCATGCGCTCAGTCCCCGTCAGAAGGAAATTGTGGACGCTTTTTTTTCGGAATATGATGCGGGCGGGCGGCCCACCTGCCTGCTGAAAGGGATCACGGGAAGCGGGAAGACGGAAGTTTATATGGCTCTGATAGAGGGCGTGGTAGCCAGAGGACATCAGGCGATCATGCTGATTCCGGAGATTTCCCTGACCTATCAGACCGTTCTGCGCTTCTACAAGCGGTTCCAGGATCGGGTGAGCGTGATGAATTCCACGCTCTCCGCCGGGGAAAAATACGATCAGTGCCAACGGGCGAAGGCGGGGGAAATCGACGTCATTATCGGTCCCCGTTCCGCCCTGTTCACCCCTTTCCCGGATATCGGGCTGATCGTCATTGATGAAGAACATGAGGGCAGTTATAAAAGTGAGACTATGCCCAAGTATCATGCCAGAGAGACCGCTATAGAGCTTGCGCGCCTGCATCATGCTGCGGTGTTCATGGGATCAGCGACCCCTTCTTTGGAAAGCTATGATCAGGCAAAGAAGGGCAGATACCGCCTGTTTACGCTGGATGAACGGTTAAGCGGAGGGGCGCTTCCTGCGGTGTATGTGGAGGATCTGCGTGAGGAACTGCGGGCGGGAAACCGCTCTATTTTCTCTAGAAGGCTGCAGGAGCTTCTTGAGGATCGGATGAGCAGGGGGGAGCAGAGCATGCTGTTTTTGAACAGGCGCGGTTATGCCGGATTCGTCTCCTGCAGAATGTGCGGCCATGTGATGAAGTGCCCGCACTGTGACGTCTCCCTTTCCGAGCATAGGAACGGGACGCTGGTCTGCCATTACTGCGGCTATACGCAGCCGTCCGTGCGGCTGTGCCCGGAATGTGGGTCCAAATACATCTCCGGTTTCCGCGCGGGGACGCAGCAGGTGGAAGAACAGCTGCACCGGATGTATCCTTCCTGCAGAGTGCTTCGGATGGATGCGGATACCACGCGCCGTAAGGATGGATATGAGAAGATTCTTTCTTCTTTTGCGGCAGGAGAAGCGGACGTGCTGGTGGGAACGCAGATGATCGTGAAAGGCCATGACTTTCCGGGGGTGACGCTGATGGGGATTCTGGCGGCGGATATGTCCCTGAACGCGGGAGACTATCGGGCCGGGGAACGGACGTTTCAGCTGATTACCCAGGCGGCGGGCCGTGCCGGGCGCGGAGAGCGGCCTGGAGAAGTGGTGATCCAAACCTATCAGCCGGAACATTACAGCATACAGCATGCGGCAGCCCAGGATTATGATGGCTTCTATGAGGAGGAGATCCTATACCGCCGTCTGCTGGCATATCCTCCGGCGGCCCATATTCTGGCGGTGCAGATCGGTTCCCTTTCACAGGAAGAGGGCGAAAGGCTTGCAGCCCGTCTGGCCGGCCTGGTGCAGGAAGAGGGGATGCTGCCGGAAGGAAGCTATCTCATCGGGCCGGCGCCGGCATCCATAGGGAAGCTGAATGATATATATCGTTTTGTGATTTATGTAAAAAGTCCGGATTACGACGTTCTGATCCGGGTAAAAGATAGAATGGAACAGGATACGAAACAACAGGAAGAAAAAGGAGAACGGGTACAGTTCGATTTCGATCCCATGTCCCCGTTCTGAAAGGAAGGATGAGAAAAATGGCTATCAGGAATATCAGGGTGATGGGAGATCCCATCCTGGAGAAAACATGCAAGGAAGTAAAGGAGATGACGCCCAGGCTGAAGGAACTGATCGATGACATGTTCGATACCATGTATGAGGCCAATGGCGTAGGCCTGGCGGCGCCGCAGGTGGGCGTTCTCAAGCGCATTGTTGTGGTGGATGTGACGGGAGAGGATCCGATCGTCCTGATCAATCCCAGGATTCTGGAGAGCAGCGGGGAGCAGACCGGCGGAGAAGGCTGTCTGAGCGTGCCGGGCAAGAGCGGTACGGTAACGCGGCCCAATTATGTGAAAGTATTGGCATATGACCGGGATATGAAGCCTGTGGAATTGGAAGGGACGGAATTGCTTGCCAGGGCGTTCTGCCATGAGATCGATCATCTGGACGGCCATCTGTATGTGGAAAAGGTGGAAGGCGAACTGGTAGATGTGGAAAGCGAAGAAGAATAAGCGGAAGATGCTCGTTTGTTTTTCAGCAAGCGCTTTGGAATGAGAGGTAGCGATGAAGATTGTATTTATGGGAACGCCCGAGTTTGCGGTGGAACCGCTTCGGGCCCTGTGGGAAGCCGGACAGGAGATCTGTGCTGTTGTGACGCAGCCGGATAAACCGAAGGGAAGAGGAAAGACGCTTCAGGTTACGCCGGTGAAGGCATTTGCCCTGGAGAAGGGGATACAGGTGCTTCAACCGGTTCGGATCAAGCGCCCGGAGTCGGTGGCCGAACTTGTGTCCATTCCGGCAGACGTATATGTGGTGGCTGCTTTCGGTCAGATTCTTTCTCAGGAGATCCTGGATCTGCCAAAGTATGGCTGCGTGAACATTCATGCATCCCTTTTGCCGAAATACAGAGGCGCTGCCCCGATTCAGTGGGCAATCCTGAATGGCGAGGATAAGACCGGAGTTACCATCATGCAGATGGATGCCGGAGTGGATACAGGAGACATGCTGTTTCGCAAGGAAGTAAAGATCGAAGAGACGGATACTGCTGCCACGCTGGAAGATAAATTGGCCAGAGCCGGGGCGGAACTGATCGTTCCGGCGCTTGAAGCCATTGAACGGAAAGAGGCAGTGCCTGAACATCAGAAAGAGGAAGACAGCTGCTACGCGCCCATGATCGACAAGGGAATGGGCAAGGTGGATTTCAGCCGGCCGGCCGGGCAGATCGCACGGCAGGTGCGGGGGTTAAATCCCTGGCCCAGTGCGTATACTTCTTATAAAGGAAAAACTCTGAAAATATGGGAAGCTTTCTGTACGCCAGAGGCGGCGGAGGGCATGCCGGGAAGCGTGAAGCGCGTGGAGAAGGATGCGTTTTATCTGAACACGGCAGAAGGTGTGCTGAAGGTGACTAGGGTGCAGCTGGAAGGAAAGAAGCAGATGCAGGTGAAGGACTTTCTGCTGGGCTGCAGGATAGAAAAAGGAGAGATGCTTGGATGTTAGGATACGGTTATCATTATTATGTTGACCCCACTTATATATTGGTTATCATTGGAGCCATACTTTCCATCTGGGCCAGTATGCGGGTGAATAGCACTTATCAGAAATATTCCAGGGTACGCAGCATGACTGGAATGACCGGAGCGGAAGCTGCCAGAAGGATCCTGGATTACAATGGGTTGACGAATGTGCGTGTGGAGCATGTGCGCGGGAATCTTACGGACCATTATGATCCGTCTTCTAAGGTGCTTCGTCTGTCGGATGCGACCTATGCTTCCGGAAGCGTGGCGGCTATCGGGGTGGCAGCCCATGAATGCGGGCATGCGGTGCAGGATAAGGAGGGCTATATGCCTTTGAAAATCAGAAGCGCATTGGTACCTGTGGCCAATTTCGGGTCCCGCATCGGCATTCCTCTGGTGATTTTGGGACTTCTGCTGGGATTGAACAGTACCCTAGCGATGATAGGCGTGTGGGTGTTTTCCCTTTCCGTTCTGTTCCAGATCGTCACCCTGCCTGTGGAATATAATGCATCCGGCAGAGCGCTGCGGATGCTGGAGAGCTATCATATCTTAAGTGCGGAAGAAAATGGCTATTGCCGAAAGGTGCTTAGCGCCGCGGCGCTCACTTATGTGGCTGCAGCGGCATCGTCGGTTCTGCAGCTTCTGCGCCTATGGTTGCTTACAGGGGGCAGGAGAAGGGACGATTGAGAAGGCGAAGGAGGACGTTCGGATGAAAAAGGATGTACAGGTGGATGCCCGGGAACTGGCGGCCGAACTTCTCCTCGAACTGGAGAAAGGCCGAGAGTATGAAAATACGCTTCTTAAAAACGTCCTGGATAAATACGATTACCTGGATACAAAACAGAAAGCGTTCATCAAGCGCCTTGTGGAAGGGGTGACGGAACGCAGGATTCAGTTGGATTATGTGCTGGAATGCTTTTCCAGTATCCCGGTCAGGAAGATGAAACCCTTCATCCGCTGCCTGCTTCGGATGGGGGCCTATCAGATTCTGTTCATGGATGGAATACCAGATTCCGCCGCCTGCAATGAAGCTGTGAAGCTGGCGGATAGGAAAGGATTTGGAGGGCTCAAACGCTTTGTAAACGGCGTCCTGCGCAGTATCTGCCGCAGCAAGGACGCGCTTTCCTGGCCGGACGAGAAGAAAGAGCCGCTGCGCCGTCTGTCCGTGCTTTATTCCATGCCAGAATGGATCGTGCAGATGTGGGATCAGGAATATGGAAGAGCGACAACGGAAACCATGCTGCGGGCGCTCCTTGACAGCCGGCCGGTAACGATCCGGCTGAGCCCTTCGCTTGCGGCGCAGCAGAGGGAAGAATTGCTGGATGCACTGGAAAAGCATGGCTGCGCGCCCAAGGCGCATCCGCTTTATCCGCATGCCTATTGCCTGGAAAGATGCGACGGCGTGGCACGTCTGCCGGGCTTTGCGGAAGGCTGGTTTGCGGTGCAGGATGTGGGAAGCATGCTGGCCGTGGAATGCGCGCAGCTTGGAGCCCTTGAAAAGGGAACAGAGGACGTATTTGTCCTGGATGTGTGCGCGGCTCCGGGAGGAAAGGCCGCACATGCCGCACAGCTCCTGTGCGGTGTGGGAACGGTGCTGGCACGGGATGTTTCTGATAAGAAAGTTTCTTACATAGAAGAAAATGCAGAGCGCCTGGGGCTGTCCAACCTGCGCACGCAGGTCTGGGATGCCAGAAGGCTGGACGGGCAGCTGGTGGAAAAGGCGGATGTGGTGCTGGCCGATCTGCCCTGTTCGGGTCTGGGAGTGATCGGCAGGAAAGCGGATATCAAGTACCGTGTCAGCCCGGAAAGCCTGAAAGAGGTGTGCGCGCTTCAGAAGGATATTCTGGAGACTGTTTGGAGATATGTGAAGCCGGGAGGAACCCTTGTATACAGCACCTGCACGGTGAATCCGGAAGAAAATCAGGCGATGGCGGAATGGTTTGTGAAGCATCATCCCTTTCAGCCGAAGCCGCTTGCGGGAGCCCTTCCGAAAGGATGTGCTGGCGCGGACGAACCGGAAGGATGCATTCAGCTTTTGCCGGGCATCCATGATACGGACGGCTTTTTTATTTCCTGTTTTACGAGAAAGCGCGATGGAAGCGAAGAATGAGAGGGAATATGCAGCAGGATATCAAGTCCATGACTTTGGAAGAACTGAAGACAACGGTTGAAGCGGCCGGGGAGAAGCCTTTCCGGGCGAAACAGCTCTATGACTGGCTTCATTGCAAACTCGCCGAGAATTACGACGAAATGAGCAATCTGCCCGCCGCTTTCCGCAGCCGCATGGCCCTGGAATGGCCGCTTCGGAATGTGAGCATGGAGGATATGCAGGAATCCCGGCTGGATGGGACGAAAAAGTTCCTTTTCCGCCTGCAGGATGGGAATATGGTGGAAAGTGTCTGGATGCGCTATAAACACGGCAATTCTGTCTGCATTTCTTCCCAGGTGGGGTGCAAGATGGGTTGCCGTTTCTGCGCTTCCACGCTGGACGGCTGGGAGAGAAACCTTCTGCCTTCAGAGATGCTCGATCAGATCTATGCAATTACCCGCATCACAGGAGAACGTGTCAGCAATGTGGTGGTGATGGGAACCGGGGAACCGCTGGATAATTATGATAATCTGTTGCGTTTCCTGCGGCTGCTGACCGGGGAAGGCGGCCTTCATATCAGTCAGCGCAATGTCACCGTATCCACCTGCGGGCTGGTGCCTCAGATCAGGGCGCTGGCGGAAGAAAAGCTGCAGATTACCCTGGCCCTGTCCCTTCATGCGACGACGGATGCCAAGCGTCAAAGCCTGATGCCGATCGCCAATACCTGGCATCTGGATGAGGTGATGGAGGCCTGTGCAGCCTATTTTGAACAGACAGGAAGGAGGCTCACCTTTGAATATGCCCTGGTGGGAGGCGTGAACGATACCCTTCAGGATGCGAAGGAGCTTTCTGCTCTGGCAGGACGGCTGGGAGCCCATGTGAACCTGATCCCTGTAAACCCGATCAAAGAGAGAAATTACCGGCAGTCAGGCAGGTCTGAGATTGAGGCGTTTAAGAGCAGGCTGGAGAAAAATGGAATCGCTGTGACGGTGAGACGGGAAATGGGAAGGGACATAGACGGGGCCTGCGGCCAGTTGCGGCGTCGGCATATAAATTCGTCAGAATATTTTTAAAACGGATACTTTAAGGAGAGATATTGTCGTATGTTGGAATAGGTGCTCCGTTTTATCAATAGCTGGCAATCTTGTCCTTTTCATAAATATATGATAAAATGTCCAATGGTATCTTGTAATAAGCTATTATTATATCTGATTTCTTTGGCGAATATGTCTGCAATACGCATGAATTGATGGGAATAGCTTAAAATAATGGAAAGCAACAGATAGCGGAAGTTACATTGCAAAGAAGAAGGAAAATGGGCGGAGATATTGGCGGAGCCTGCGGTCGGCTGTAGCATCGCCGTATGTCTGTAGAAAGGTGCGGTTATAACAAGTGAAGGCGTTTTCCTTAACGGATATTGGAAAAAAGAGGCAACTGAATCAGGATCATTTGTATGCGTCCTTGGATCCGATAGGAAATCTGTCGAATATTTTTTTGGTGGCAGACGGTATGGGGGGACATAAAGCGGGCGGATATGCGTCCAGCTGCGCGGTGAAGACCATTTTGGCCAGCATCCGGGAGTCGGAAGCGCGGGAACCCGCCAGGATCCTTACGGAAGCGCTCTGCAAAGCAAATGCAGTGATTGCAAAGCAGGCCGGGGAAGACGATCGATTTGCAGGAATGGGAACCACGGTTGTGGCGGCCACCATCGACGGCAGCGAACTGATTGCCGCCAATGTGGGAGACAGCAGATTATATGTGGTCAATGAGGGGATTGAACAGGTTACGGAAGATCATTCCCTCGTTCAGGAAATGGTACGCGGAGGCGGAATTAATAAAGAAGAGGCCAGAATACATCCCAATAAGAATATTATCACACGCGCGGTTGGCCTTGAGAAATATCTGAAGGTGGACTGCTTCAGAAGAGAGTTGAGGCCGGGAGATATTGTGCTTCTGTGTTCGGATGGGCTCACGGATATGCTGGAGGATGAAGCGATTTGGCGCATCCTCAGCAAGGAGGGCGGAGTGCATACGAAGGCGGAGGAACTGGTCCGGGCGGCGAATGACAACGGAGGCAGGGATAATATCGCGGTCATAGTGCTTGATCCGTTTTCATAAGTGAAAGGAAAGAGCCTTTGTTCTGCATGAATGGGCAGGCAGGAGGAAAGAAATGGTTAAAATTGGAATGATGCTGGCAGACAGGTATGAAATCCTGGAAAAGATAGGCACCGGCGGAATGTCTGATGTATATAAGGCGAAATGTCATAAGCTGAACCGTTATGTGGCAATTAAAGTGCTCAAGCAGGAGTTCAGTGAGAATACGAGTTTCGTGTCCAAATTCAGGGTGGAGGCGCAGGCGGCGGCAAGCCTGATGCATCCCAATATCGTAAACGTATATGATGTAGGAGAAGAGGCCGGCATCCATTATATCGTGATGGAACTGGTCGATGGGATCACGCTGAAGAAATACATTGAGAAAAAGGCACGTCTTTCCGTAAAAGAAGCAGTCAGCATAGCCATTCAGGCGTGTATGGGCATTGAGGCTGCCCACAACAACCATATCATTCATCGGGATATTAAGCCTCAGAACATTATTATTTCAAAAGAAGGAAAAGTCAAAGTTACGGATTTTGGGATCGCCAAGGCGGCGACCAGCAATACGATTACTTCCAATGTGATGGGAAGCGTCCATTATACCTCTCCGGAGCAGGCGAGAGGCGGATACAGCGATGAGAAGAGCGATATTTATTCCATGGGCATCACGCTTTTCGAGATGCTGACCGGGCGCGTTCCTTTTAATGGAGACACGACTGTGGCAATCGCCATTAAACATATACAGGAACCCATGCCTTCCCCGCGGGATTTTGTTCCCGAGATTCCGGTCAGCGTGGAGCAGATTGTGTTAAAATGCACGCAGAAGAGCCCGGACAGAAGGTATCAGACGGTGGGAGCCCTGATCGAGGATCTGAAGAAATCTTTGATCTCTCCGGACGAAGATTTCGTGAAGGTGATCGATACGGATTCGGGCGCGGCCACTCGAAAGATATCTAGGGATGATATGTCCCAAATTAAGAAACAGTATAAGAAAACCTCCCATACGGAAGAAATTCATTTAAAAAAGAATGCGGTAAGGCAGCCCTCTTCCTCTCAAAGGGGAAATAAGAGGACGGGACCGGACATAGAACTGGATGACGAGGAAGAAGAATATGATTCCAGGATGGAGCGTATGACTACGCTTCTGGCGATCGTGGGTGCGATCTTGATTGGATGTATCGTCATTTTCCTGGTTGGCAGGGCAATTGGCATTTTCAATTTCCCATCGTCTCAGGAAACGGGTGCGGTAGAGATGATTGACGTGGCGGGAATGACGGAGGAAGAGGCCAAGAGTGAACTTACGTCCATGGGGCTGGAACCATCGGTGGTCTATGAGGCGTCTTCGGAAGTGGAAGAAGGAATTGTGATCCGGTCAGATATTCAGGAAGGAACCCAGCTGGAAGCAGGAGACAAGGTGGTTCTTACAGTGAGCGGAAGCGAGGAAACGGGAGTGGAAGTGCCGGATCTGTTGAACCGGAGCCTGGCGGAAGCGGTTTCGGAGTTGGAAGCGGACGGCTTTGTAATTGAGAGAAAAGAAGGATACTCTGAGACGGTGGCGGAAGGAAATGTGATGAGCCAGAATCCGGAGGGCGGAACAAAGGCGGAAAGGGGCAGCACTGTAACCATCACGATCAGCCAAGGGGCACAGGATCAAAAAGTAGCGGTTCCAGATACAAGAGGTATGCTTCCGGAAGATGCCAGAACAACCCTCGAGGCTGCGGGGCTTACCGTGGGGAATGTGGTGGAAGTGAACCACTCAGATGAGTCCCTGATCGGCAAGGTGTGCAACCAGAGTTATTCAGTTGGAACAGAAGTGGATCCAGGTACTTCTATTGATCTGGAAGTGAGTATCGGGCCGGAGGCCACCTATATGTATATGGCCAATATTGAAAGCCCTGCGCTGGAAGACCCCACTTATGTGGAAGGAACCCAGTGTGTAATCGTATTGACAACGGCGAGTGGGAATGAACTGTACCGTACGGCCACAACTACTTTCCCGCTGGCGGTGAATCTGTTGGATATCAAGGAAGCTACAGGCGTACTCACGCTGATTTATAACGTGACAACAGATGCGGTGACTACGACTGATCCGACCACAGGCGAAGTGATCACAACTCCGGGAACGACGGAGCAGAAAACCATTAATCGGGCGGTGGAGTTCATCAAGAAAGAATAAGGAGAATGAACGGAAGAATAATCAGAGGAATCGGCGGTTTTTACTATGTGCGTACGGATGAAAGCGATGGTGCGGCCGCAGAATGGAAAAACAGTCAGAAAGATGGGAATACTCGCAATGGCGCCGGCAGCGTAAAGATATATGAATGTAAGGCTAGAGGGATTTTCCGGAAAGAAAAATTTCGGCCTCTTCCGGGAGACTATGTGGAGTTGGAGGTGTTGGATGAAGCGGAACAGGAAGGCAACATCGGCAGGATCCTTCCCAGAAAGAATGCACTCATCCGTCCTGCTGTAGCCAATGTGGATCAGGCCCTCATCATTATGGCGGCCGCTAGCCCGCAGCCGAACCTGAATCTGATGGATCGTTTTCTGGTTATGATGGAGCAGCAAGGGGTGCCTTGCCGCATCTGCTTTAATAAAAAGGATCTGGCGGAAGAAGAAGCCCTGGAGGCGCTGCGAGCCACCTATGAGCCGTCAGGCTATCCGCTGTATTTTACCAGCGCAGCCAGGCAGGAGGGAGTGGAAGCGCTGAGGCAGCTTCTGGAAGGAAAGACCACAGTGGTGGCGGGCCCCAGCGGCGTGGGCAAATCTTCTCTGATCAATCTTCTGCAGGATGAGGTATCCATGCAGACCGGTGAGATCAGCCGCAAGATTGAACGGGGCCGACATACGACCCGGCATTCGGAGTTGATCCGCATTCGGCCGGGGACGGAAATTGTGGATACACCCGGATTCAGTTCCATTGAGCTGATGGGAATGGAGAAGGAAGAACTGGGTTCCTTCTTCCCGGAAATCGCCCGGCTGGAAGGGGAATGCAGGTTCGTGGGATGCGCCCACAGAAGCGAGCCCGGCTGCCGGGTGAAGGAAGGCCTGGAAGAGGGCCTGGTCAGCACAGGGCGCTACGCGAATTACTGCCAGATGTATGAGGAACTGAAGAACAGGCGAAAATATTGAATCAGGTGGCATGAAGCTGCTTTACCTTCTTAGCATGTGTAAGGCTGCGGGGAAAATATGTTTCTCCGCAGCCTTTTTGTGTGAATCTGTGTGCCATGCCCCCGCGCGGAGTTGGTACATATCCCTATGTTTTGACCTGGACGGATGGGGAGAAACGGATGCAGAGGGAGTGATGAAGAGGATATTTAGGAAAATCTTAAGATTTCCTTATTGAAATTCTATGAAAGTCCGGTTCCTGATCTGTTATTGTTTTATTATCATAAACAATTTCGGAAAGGGGTATTCTCATGGCGGACAGGATATTGATTGTTGATGATGAACCGGAAATCGCAGATCTCATCTCTCTTTATCTTCAAAATGAAAACTTTGTTGTATTCAAATTCTACAATGCGGCCGATGCGTACAGATGTATCCAATCTGAAACTTTAGATTTGGCAATTTTGGATGTTATGCTTCCGGATATGGATGGATTCCAGCTATGCCAAAAAATACGGGAAAAATACCAATATCCCATCATCATGCTGACAGCGAAGGGAGAAGAGATCGACAAGATTACAGGACTTACGTTGGGGGCGGACGACTATATTACAAAGCCCTTTCTCCCGTTGGAACTGGTTGCCCGCGTAAAAGCGCAGCTGCGAAGATATAAACGGTATAACAGGCCGGAAGCGGAAAACGAAAAGGATATAATCATTCATTCCGGTTTGGTTCTGAATATCAAAACGCACGAATGTACGTTGAATGAAAAACCCCTCTCCCTCACGCCCACTGAATTTTCCATATTGCAGATTCTCTGCCAGAATATAGGAAATGTGGTCAGCGCGGAAGAATTGTTCCATCGAATATGGAAAGACGAATATTTCAGTAAAAGCAACAATACCATTACCGTTCATATCCGGCACTTAAGAGAAAAAATGGACGATTCTTTTGAAAAACCAAAATATATAAAAACCGTTTGGGGGTGTGGATATAAAATTGAAAAATAAATTGCCTGAATGGGCGAAAACAATTTTTATATGGGGAATCGGCGTGCTGCTGTGCTTCGGCCTGTATTATTTGGTGGATGATTTTTTCAACGGCTCCTTTGTTGATTGGTTTGATGGAAACTATATGGTTACGCAATATGCGTACATTGAAGAAGCAGGACAAAATGGGTGGATACGCAGGCCCGACTACATAAAAATAAAGATGCTGCTTTTATGGGGGCTTGTTCTGGGCGTAATCCTTTGGATTGCCTCTATACGCCTCTCCTGCCGGCTTTATTCTGCGTTCAAAGTCAGGCAGTCCGTCACACAGATTTCCCAAATGATAGATGCGTTTATGAATACAGATACAAGCGCGGCCCATCTGTTTCCCAAAGAATGCGCGGAAATTTCCGCGCAAATGGTTGAAATAAAGGCCGCCATGCAAAGGCATGAGCAGATATT
>USKC01000038.1 GCA_900555195.1 uncultured Lachnospiraceae bacterium | reverse complement strand
TCCACTGCAGTGTATGGAGAGGCAGTGATGAACGGTGCGCAGATCGCGGTAGACGAGATTAATGCCTCTGACAGTGCGGTGAAATTTGAGTATAATTTCCAGGATGATGAGGGCGATGCGGAAACGGCTGTAAACGCCTATAATATCCTGAAAGACTGGGGCATGCAGGTGCTGATGGGCACGGTAACAACAGCCCCCTGCCTGGCGGTAATTTCTGAGACAGAGGCGGACAATATGTTCCAGATCACTCCGTCCGCTTCTTCCACCGATGTCATTGTGCCGGACAATGTGTTCCAGGTATGCTTTACAGACCCGAACCAGGGCGTTTCGGCTGCGGATTACATTGCGGACAATGGCCTTGCCACAAAAGTAGCTGCCATTTATGACAGCTCGGATGCGTATTCTTCCGGCATTTACAACGCTTTCGCGGCGGAAGCCGAGGCCAAGGGCCTGGAGATTGTATGTGCCGAAGCCTTTACCGCCGACAACAAGACGGATTTCAGGACGCAGCTTCAGAAAGCGCAGAGCGCAGGCGCCGACCTGGTGTTCCTTCCCATCTATTATCAGCCCGCTTCCCTGATCCTTCAGCAGGCCACCGATATGGGATATACGCCTAAGATCTTCGGCGTGGACGGAATGGACGGCATTCTGACGCTGGAAGGTTTCGATACCTCACTGGCAGAAGGCGTTATGCTGCTGACACCCTTCAACGCGGACGCGACCGATGAAAAGACCCAGAACTTCGTTACCAAATATCAGGAACTGTATGGTGAAGTGCCCAACCAGTTCGCTGCAGATGCTTATGACTGCGTCTATGCTTATAAAGCAGCCCTGGAAGCCAGCGGAGCAACACCGGATATGGACGCGCAGGAGCTCTGTGAGTTAATGGTTTCCACATTCCCTACCCTGACATTTGACGGTCTGACCGGCGAAGGCACCTCTTGGGATGCCACCGGCGCAGTATCCAAGAGCCCTAAGGGAATGGTGATCGAAAACGGCGCATATGTCGGCATGTAATCCATCGCCCTTTCATATTTAACGCAACAGCGGCAACCGCGCTTGGCGGAGCGCCGTATGTTCAACAGGAACGCAAGGAAGCGGCTTTCTTACAGGCTCTTCCTTGCGCCTTGTTGCTTTAGCCGAACCCTTTCAAAAATGATTTTCACAGAATTTGCCAGCCTATGATGTGAGGCAGCGTCTCGTGCGGGAACGAGACGCTGCCCCACATCACAGGCGGAGAGAAAGAACGAGGTGTATCGTATGACCTTTTTATCTCATCTGATCAGCGGCATCAGCCTTGGCAGCGTCTACGCCATCATTGCATTAGGCTATACGATGGTCTACGGCATCGCAAAAATGCTCAACTTTGCCCATGGGGACGTAATCATGGTGGGTGCGTACATATCCTTCTGCACCACAAGCTATCTAGGGCTGTCACCGTTTCTGTCCGTCCTGTTTGCAATTATCGTCTGCACCGCTCTGGGTATCGTTATCGAACGGCTGGCTTATAAGCCGCTCCGGCAAGCCCCTTCACTGGCCGTCCTCATCACGGCAATCGGCGTCTCCTATTTTCTGCAGAACGCGGCCCTGCTCATCTGGGGTTCCAGTCCGAAGGTATTCTCTTCCATCGTAGGGAACTGGTCCATTCAGCTCTTTGACGGCCAGCTCATCATCTCAGGAGTGACCCTTGTCACCGTACTGGCCTGTATCCTCATCATGATCGTGCTGACCCTGTTCACAACAAAGACCAGAATGGGCACCGCCATGCGTGCCGTATCGGAAGACAAAGCAGCCGCCGGCCTCATGGGCATCAACGTGAATACCACGATTTCCGTCACCTTTGCTATCGGTTCCGGCCTGGCCGCCATCGCTGGCGTGCTCCTGTGCTCCGCTTATCCGACCCTTATGCCTACCACGGGTTCCATGCCGGGCATCAAGGCATTCACAGCGGCGGTATTCGGCGGAATCGGTTCTATCCCGGGAGCCATGATCGGCGGCATTCTGTTGGGGATCATAGAGATTTTCTCCAAGGCCTACATCTCCACTCAGCTTTCCGACGCCATCGTATTCGCGGTATTAATCCTGGTTCTCCTGGTTAAGCCTGACGGCCTTTTGGGCAAGCATGTCAATGAGAAAGTGTAGGTGAGTGGATATGAAACAGATCAAACAGCTTTTTGGAAAAAGACGCGATTACGCCGTCTCCTACGGAATCGTTATCATCGCTTTCCTCATCATACAGTCCATGGTCATGAGCGGCAATATCTCCTCTTCCCTGAAGGGACAGCTTGTTCCCATCTGCGCTTATGTGGTTATGGCCGTTTCCCTGAACCTTACCGTCGGCATCCTGGGCGAACTTTCTCTGGGACATGCAGGTTTTATGTCCGTGGGCGCTTTCGCAGGGATCGTTGTCACCACCAGCCTGGCGGATGCCGTCCCGAACGGCCCTCTCCGTCTGGCCATCGCTATGGTTATCGGAGCGCTTTTGGCGGCTGTCGCAGGCGTCCTCATCGGAATACCGGTTCTGAGGCTCAAAGGCGACTATCTGGCCATCGTCACCCTGGCCTTCGGAGAGATTATTAAGAACATTATCAACGTATTATATATCGGTATGGACAGCAAAGGCCTTCATTTCAGCCTGTTGGAACAGCATTTTGAACTGCAGGACGGCGGAAAAATGATCATCAACGGGCCCATGGGCGTCAGCGGTGTGACCAAGCTTTCTTCTTTTACCTCCGGTATTCTCATCCTGATCACGCTGTTTATCGTGCTGAATCTCATTCACAGCCGCACGGGGCGCGCCATTATGGCGGTGAGGGATAACCGGATCGCTGCGGAAAGCATCGGCATTCCCGTTACCCGTTACAGGCTGCTGGCCTTTGTGGTTTCCGCAGCGCTGGCCGGCGCCGCCGGAACGCTGTACGCCATGAACTTTTCTACCGTTACGGCGACCAAATTCGATTTCAATACTTCCATTCTGATCCTGGTGTTCGTAGTCCTGGGCGGATTGGGCAATATCTGGGGCTCCATTATTGCGGCAGCCCTTCTGACGGTACTTCCGGAACTTCTGCGTTCCATGAACGATTACCGCATGCTCATCTATGCGATCCTTCTGATCGCCATGATGATTTTCAACAATTCCGGTTTCAAGAAACGGCTGCTGGAAAAGCGCGCAATCCGGCGTGACGAAAAGGCCGCCGCCAAATCCGGAAAGGAGGTGGCATAGATGGCTATGCTGGAAGTTACCAACCTTGGAATCTCCTTCGGCGGCCTGCGGGCTGTTGATGAACTTTCCATGAAAATCGAGAAAGGCAGCCTGGTAGGGCTGATCGGTCCGAACGGGGCAGGAAAAACCACTGTCTTCAATATGCTGACCGGCGTATATCGCCCCACGGATGGCGGAATCCGCCTGGATGGTGAGAACCTGGTGGGCAAGAAGCCCCATGATATATGCCGCATGGGCGTGGCGCGTACATTCCAGAATATCCGCCTCTTCCCTCAGCAAAGCGTTCTTGACAACGTAAAAAGCGGCCTCCATAATCAGGTAACCTATTCGCTTCCGGAAAGCATGCTGCATCTGGGAAGCTACCGCAAAAAAGAACGGGAAATGAACGAGCGGGCCCTTACCATCCTCCGTCTGTTCGGACTAGAGGATTCCGCAGAAGCGCTCGCATCCAATCTTCCATATGGCAAACAGCGTAAGCTGGAAATCGCCCGCGCTCTGGCTACCAATCCCAAGCTTCTTCTGCTGGATGAGCCGGCTGCCGGCATGAATCCCAATGAGACCGGCGAGCTGATGGATACCATCAGTCTGGTGCGCAAAGAATACGGCGTTACCATCCTTCTGATCGAGCATGATATGAAACTGGTTCAGGGAATCTGTGAATATCTGTATGTGCTGAACTTTGGACGGCTTCTTACCGAAGGGGCTCCGAAGAAAGTTCTGAACGATCCGGAAGTTATCAAAGCCTATCTGGGCGATTAAAGGAGGCTTTCATATGGCTATGCTCACAGTAGAAAAACTGAATGTATATTACGGCATGATCCATGCGCTGAAGGATGTGTCCTTCCAGGTAAAGGAAGGGGAAATCGTGGCGCTGATCGGTGCAAACGGAGCGGGCAAGACCACCACGCTCCAGACCGTAAGCGGCATGCTCCCCTCCAAATCCGGTTCCATCCGTTTTGAGGATCATGATATCACCCGAATGCCCTCTCACCGGATCGTGCAGCTTGGCATCTCCCATGTACCTGAAGGCAGACGGATGTTTTCCGACCTGACCGTCTATGAAAACCTGCGGATGGGGGCTTATACGCGGAAGAATAAAAGTGAAATTGACGCCACCCTCTCCATGGTTTATGAACGGTTCCCCCGCCTGAAGGAACGCGCCAGGCAGCTCGCCGGCACGCTTTCGGGAGGCGAACAGCAGATGCTCGCCATGGGCCGTGCCCTGATGTCCAATCCTCGCCTGCTGCTCATGGATGAACCTTCCATGGGACTGTCTCCTCTGTTGGTTTCCGAAATCTTCGATATCATCCAGCAGATCAGCAAGCAGGGCGTGACCATCCTCCTGGTGGAACAGAATGCCAAAAAGGCACTCTCCATAGCCGACCGGGCCTATGTTCTGGAAACCGGCAGCATCGTCATGGAGGACGATGCACAGGCGCTTCTGAATAATGAAGCGATTAAAAAAGCCTATCTTGGCGAATAAGGAAAAGAGGGAGAATTATGTCAAATATCATCATTACCATCGCCCGCCAGTATGGCAGCGGCGGACGCACGGTGGGAAAAATGTTGGCCGAGCAGCTCAATATTCCCTACTATGACCGAGAAATCATCTCCATGGCTGCGGAGGACAGCGGTATCAACGCCAGGCTTTTTCAGGATGAATTCAAACAATACAGCTTCAAATCCCTGCTTCAGGGCGGTTACAGAGGTTCCAAGCTTCTTTCTCCGGAAAGCGCCGGCTTTACCCGGGATGATAACCTGTTCAATTACCAGGCCAAAATCATCCGCCGTCTGGCAGAAGAAGGGGACTGCATCATTATCGGCCGCTGTGCCGACCGCATTCTGGCTGATCTGCCCGGGGTTGTACGCGTGTTCGTCCACGCTCCGGAAGACTTCTGTCTTAAGGAAGCGATGAAGGTAAACAGCCTTCCTGAACCGGAAGTAAAGAAGCTCATCGCCAAAACAGACGAATATCGGGCGAGATATTATAAGTACTATACCGGGCAGGAATGGAAGAATGCCCTGAACTATGATCTCTCATTGGATAGTTCCAAGCTGGGCTTCGACGGAACGGCAGCTGCCATCATCGCCTATATCGATGTGCGCAAGAAGTTCGACGCAAGGCTGCAGGAGGCAGATTCCTGACTCGTTTCCCATACCTGCCGATAAAATCCTTTTCAAGGAAAAAACGCTTCACAAAACAAGATGTGCCGGATGGTCGCAGCCATCCGGCACATCTGTTTTTTTCTGTTTCTGACTTTCCCTGAGATTTCTGTTGTCCGTTGTATCAGGAAGGGAGCTCTGTCCCGGCCCCTTCCTCTCTCCTGCGCATTTCTTTCTGGAAACGTCTGAAGAGGACCGCAGCCAGAATGCCTGCAAGGAGGGATGTGGCCGCAAAGTTAAGCCACAGCCCGGTCAGCTGCAGCGGCCAGAACACTGCCACCAAGATCACCGGGAATACCAACGCCGTAGCGACGGAAATCATGGACGCAAACAGCGGATGATCCACCGCCAGCATATAGCTTTGCACCGCAAAGGAAAACCATCTGGTCAGGTAGGTGAGAGAGAACAGTTTCAATGCGAACACCGCCATATCCAGGAAGGCCGCCTGACCTGTAAACAACACAGCAATCTGCCTTGGGAACAGGAAGATACAGAAGGCAGACAGGATCGATATCACCGCCGCCGCGCTAAAACAACACTTCTCAATGGCGCGCACCCGCCCATAAGTGCCTGCTCCCCAGTTATATCCAACCGCAGGCTGAAGGGAATCGCAGACGCCATACAGAATAGGCTGTATGAAGTCGCCTGTATACATCAGAATTCCATATATGGATACCGCATCCGCCCCTCCCAGACGAAGCAGCACCGTGTTCATCAGAATGGAAGTGATACGTCCCGCTATGTTATTCAAAAAGTTCGGGCTGCCGCATGCGATGATCTGGCGGATCAACTTCAGGCTGAAGCGGGGCCTGCTAAGCCGCAGCTGCATTCTTCCAAACAGGAACGGCCCAAATGCGATCAGGGCGCAGACAAACATACCGCTGCAGGTCGCTGCTGCCGCTCCCCAGACATCCCAGCGGAACACGAACAGGAATACGAATTCCAGAATGGCACTGAGCGCTGACATAAAGATATTCAGCCCCATGCTGAAACGGATCTTCCCGCAGATTCGCAGATAATTATCCATGGCAAACACAATGGTGGTAACCGGCGAACAGAGCGCATAGACCCGCATATACTGTACAGCCAGATCGGCCAGTTCTCCTTCTGCCCCCATCATCCGGATCAGAAAAGGCGCCCCGGCATACAGCACCGCACCGATCAGCGCTCCCGTAGCCACAATCATCAGACAGGCGCAGGTAAAGATATTGTTCGCCTCTTCGTCCTTCTTCTGCCCCAGGCTGATGGAAATTGGGACAGCGGAACCCACGCCAATCAGATCGGCCAGAGAAAAGTTAATAATCACGAATGGGAAAGCCAGGTTCAGGGCTGCGAAAGACATATCCCCCAATATCCGTCCCACGAAAATCCCATCCAGCATCCCATAAAGGGATGAGGCCAGCATACTGATCGCTCCCGGAATTGCCGCTATAAAAAACAGCTTTACCGGCGGTGTGTGTGCAAATAATTGTTTTGAATCCATTCCGTCTCACCTCAATCATATCTCTTCATTTTCAGGCATCTTCCCTTCATAACGCCGCTTTCGCAGGCAGTCAGAACACGCCCAATGTCTTTTCCGCTTCTTCGCACATGTGCGTCACAAACAGTTCCATCCCATCTGCGAAATCATCGGAAGTCTCTTCCAAGGTACGATCATAGGCCCTCTCTTCCAACTCATAGATCACATTCAGCGCCCTGCGCGCATAAGCCTTTCCCTCTTCCGTCAGACAGATCCGCTTCTGTCTGGTTCCAGGCTGTGAAAGCAGCTGAACGTACCCATCCCGCACGCATTCCTTCACAATCGTATTCAGCGTGGTCTTGGGAAACAGCCACTCCCTGCAGATCTCAATCTGAGAATGTTCCTTCCCATCATCCAAGGCGTAGAGAAGGGCCAGCACATTCTCTTTCATCCCGATTTTTTTTGATACCTGCATATAAAGTCCGTCCATCACATTGACGGCCACCATCAGCTTTCTGATCCTTTTCCGGTATTCTTCCATCGCCAATCTTCCTTCCCCATTCGGGAGTCCCTGAAACATGAGCCCTTTTATTATGGATCGTATTCCAAATCCGGGATCTTTTATTTTCATAAAATCCGAATTCGTACCAAGACGTTCACCAGTTTAATACGAATTCGGACTTATGTCAAGTACATTCCTCTCTCTGCCTGCCGGTTCGTTACTACTCAGCCTTCCGCATATGCCGTTCCGTCGCCCTCGATTGTGACGGCTTGATCCCCATGCACGGGCATCCGGATTCTGCGGCGCGGGGGTTGGCTGCATTCTTTTTCCGAAAACCACTTTAAAAATTGGCTGTTTCTAAGCCTTGCATGTGGGAAGTCCATCCGCATGGCGGCTAAACTTCGCCCATATGGGGCGTCAGACAACGCCGCCAGAGCGTGCGGGTGAACTTCCCGCATGCAAGACTAAGAAACAGCACAATTTTCTCACAGGTTTGCGGAAAAAGAATGCAGCCCCCCGCCGCAGAAGCCGGATGCCCGTGCCTGGGGACCAAGGCGTCACAAACGAGGGCGACGGAACGGCATATGCGGAGGGCTGAGTAGTAACTCTGATCATCTTATGGACCATAGCTGAAAGAAGTTGACGGTTATAAATGGAAATGATAGTCTGAGTCTATACCAAAAAGAAATGCTGGCAGCAATGGCATATGGGAAATATGAAACGGATTCCCGTTTTCACAAATGTCTGCCTTTCCTTCTTATGAAAGGAGCCTCAGGATATATGAACAAATTGAAAATCTCCCTGCTGCAGCTGCTTCCAGAAAGCAGTCTGGACGGAAATCTGCGAAAAGGCCTGGATGCCTGCAGGCAGGCGAAGCAAGATGGCGCGGATATCGCCCTGTTCCCGGAGATGTGGAGCAATGGTTATTTTTTCCCTCCTACGATCGAAGAACTGAGGGCACAGGCCATCCCTGCCGACGGTGACTTTATTGCCGCCTTTGGGCGCTTGGCCGCCGAACTGGATATGGCCATTGGAATCACCCTGTTGGAAAGTCATGCGCCCCTTCCCAGGAATACGCTCGTCCTCTTTGACCGCCACGGCGAACGGAAGCTGTCCTATTCCAAGGTGCATACCTGTGATTTTGATGTGGAACGCATGCTGGATCCGGGGGATGATTTCTATGTGGCCACCCTGGATACGGCCGCCGGGAATGTGGAGGTGGGCGCCATGATCTGCTATGACAGAGAGTTCCCGGAAAGCGCCCGCATTCTGATGCTTAAAGGGGCGGAACTCATTCTCGTGCCGAACGCCTGCCCGATGGAAATCAACCGTCTCTCCCAGCTGCGCGCAAGAACCTATGAAAATATGCTGGCCATCGCCACCTGCAACTATCCGGAAGGGCAGCCCGACTGCAACGGCCATTCCACCGTCTTCGACGGCGTGATCTATCTGCCGGAAGAGGAAAGCTCCAGGGATACCTGTATTCTGGAGGCGGGAGGAGGTGAAGGGATATACACCGCCTCCCTTGACCTGGACATGCTGCGCCGTTACAGGCAATGCGAAGGACAGGGCAACGCCTACAGGCATCCGCGTAAATATCACCTCCTGATCGACGAAACGATCCGGGAACCCTTCATTCGGGAGGATTACCGGCGGTAATGGTTTCGGGAAAAGCCTTTGAAAGACGTTTTTGAAAGGCGCTTTCAAAAATGTCTTTTAAAGGTGCGGTTTGGTAATGCGAAACGTCAGATTCCGCCTCTCCTTCGCAGGCAGGCGAAACGCTTCATGTACAGGCGCTCCCCAGCTGTCGTCTCCCCCCACACCCTCTTGTCTCTCCAGAATCCTTACCCAGGTATAGCTGCTGTCCGAAAGTTCCTCCATATGCAGGGCATTTTCCAGTTCAAAAGCGCTGTAGGGCAGTACACTCGTTTCAAAGGATCCATTCTCCGCCTGAAAACGGATGCCGTCCCTTTCTGTGTCAGAAAAGAGCTCAAGCCATCTTACTTCCGTTCTGTTTCCACATTCCTGCGGTACGAGATAGGCAGAAAGATTCTCCTGCGGCGTGCTTTCAAAGACGGATAATTTTGTCCCTGCTCTGCGGTCGCAATAGTTCTCTTCCGGCCCGAGGCCATAGTATCTGAAACGGTTCAGTTTTTTTCTGAACTTGAATTCCATTCCAAAGGCCGGCATATCTTCCAGCCCTTCAACGCCCGGGTAACTGACCCGTGTCACAATGCTCCCGTCCCCGAACACCTGCCAGGAAATCTCATGTCCCCAACTCTTTTCCCCAGGCACCTCCCAAATAAAAGTAAGGCGCACGGAGTCCTCCAGTTTATCCACTCTGTATTCTCCGGTGTATCTCTGACAGAGCGTTGCCGCCAACCATGGGCAGCAGCGGTACAGGTCTCCTCTTCCCCTGTCATTGTCGGTAGTTGCCCTCCAGTAAGTGACCCGCGGCGTTCGGGTAATATACTCCTTTCCATCATAGGTCAGCAAAACGGGGCCCCCTTCTGTCAGAGAAAACAGACAGCGGTATCCCTCTCCATAACAGCCGATATTCTTTTCTCCGCTTCCATCCTTTGGTTCCAGTCCGTGAAAAACCGCATTCTCCACCACAGGCTGCAGGAGCATCTTCATAACAGGCACATCCAGCGTATCGTTTGGGAGGAAATAAAACACCTCGATTTTCCCATCGAACCGTGTCTTTTGTATCCGGACATACGCCTTAATCATGGAAATCTCATCACGCAGAGGAACCAGAGCCTCCCCTTTAATGCTGTATCTGAAAATATTTCCCATATCCACCGCCATCTGTGCCATCTCCGGCGCATTCCTTTCCAGGGCTTTCTTTCTGAAAACCTCCAGCGTATTATACAGAAAATGCGGATCGATCTGGCTTCTCAGCCAGGAGAGTTCAGCTTCCTGCTTCTGTACTTTCATCTCATACAGATCTGTTGCCGTTTCAAAAATTTTTCGGTTCAGGCTGTCAATATCCGCCAGCATCCCAGTAAATTCCTTACCGATTTCAGTGATCTCAGAGCAGCCTCCCAGATGCAGTTCTCCTTCCATATTTCTCTGTTTCCTGGTTCTGATCTGACGGATGCATTCATAAAATTCGTTCAAGGGCCGCACCAGACATTTGTCCACCACACCGAAGACAAACAGAAAGAAGAATACCAAAAGAAGCACGCAGCCCCAGATCAGAAGCTCTATTGTCTGCATATTGCGCCCTGTCTGCCGCACATCCAGCGCGCTGAGCTGATAGCAGCCCATCTCTTCTGAATACACAGAGCGAATATAATAGTGAGAGCCCCGTATATACCGTCCCCCGTCTTCTGTCCCGCCCTCCTTGTCTTTCCAGATTTTCCAGATCTCTTCCGTCCGTTCCTGCCCTCCGCCAAAAGAGAACAATGGTCCATCTTCCTGGACGAGCATATAGCAGGAATCCCGCTCTTCCTCCTGTTCCATCTGAAAATAGGCGGAGTCAAACGAGATCAGAACTGTTCCCACATCCTCACCATCCTCGATGATCTTTCTCGCATATACCAGCATAGATTCCTTTTTGGCCGGCCCCGCCATCAGATCCGATCGTTCCACACCAATCCACTGAAAGAGCGCATCTTCTTCTCCAAGCCGCATCTCATCCAGCTTCTGCGGCGTATAAACTGTGGAATAATGCACCTCCTCATTTACCAGGGAAATATCCAGAATGCTCGGATCCAGAATCTTATAATAGACAAACATCTCCTCCACTTCTTTAACGAATTTGGTCTTCTCTGAAAACGGCTTGGACATCAGGTTCATGGTGGCAATGTTGCTCACAATGCTCATGCTGAACGTATCCATCTTATCGTAAACAAAATCGAGCTGATTTTCCAGTTTTCTGGCGGTCAGCAGCGTATACTCTCTGGCTTGTGACAAAAACACCTGCTGAATGGAAATGCTGATCAACAGACAGATCAGGACAAACAACAGAATCGTAGCCGCAATGATCCTCCTGATTCTCTGTTTAATGCTGTTTTCCTCGCCTCCCAGTATCTTCATCTCCCGCCCCATCCTTCTTTTCCGAATGCACTCAACTATAGATTTCCTGCCTTTTTCTATATTTTATCCAGCGTTCCTCTCTTACACAATGTTCTTTTTTTAGATGCTTCCCGCCGCACCTGCATATTTTCCATAATAGCCGTTCTCTCAGAAGTGTACCTGAAGCGCTGTGAATACCTGCCGAACATTGTCCGCACAGCATAAAAAAAGCGGCAAAAATGCCGCTTTTTACATCTTCCCACACCTACAGCAATTCCTTCACGCAGGCTGCAATCTTCTCATCCTTACAGTTTGCGAAGAAGTACTCCCGGAACCGCTCTCCCGCGATCGCACCCTTTACCAGTTCCTGGTCCAGGCTTTTCAAAATCGTGACTAGATCCGTATGGGTGATTTTCTTCACCTCATCCAGAATCTTCTTGTTGCGCTGTTCCGGGATCACTCTTTCCTTCGGATAGCCCTGTCCGCTCTCCCCTTCAAACAGCTTTTCAAAAATGTACTGCAGATTCAGTTCTGCTCCCCAGCCAAAGCCCTTGGCAAAAGGCAGTGCGATGGCGTTGCCGTCGTTAATCTGCGCGAACATGTATGCGTCGGAAGGATCCACGATATGGCCGCAGAGCACGCCGGGAAACGCATTGCAGGCCAGCATCGCGCCTTCGCCTGTCCCGCAGCCGGTGACCACATAGTCCGCGGCGCCGGAATTCAGCAGGATCGCGGCCAGGATTCCATTCTGTACATAGGTCAGCTGACACGCATCCTCCGGGCTGTACATCCCATAATTGTATACCTCATGCCCCATGGGCTCCACCACCTGTCTCAGCACGGCTTCCACCTGTGCGTTCTTCGCCGCCTGGCTGTTTTCATTGATTAAAGCGATTTTCATCATCCATCCTCCTTATCCTGTTCTGCTTATCATCCGATATGGAAGGCTATATGGGCCCTCTGGCCGTTCATGCCTTTTTCCACTATACCGCATCCAAACGCGCCGCGCCTGTCTTTTCTTCTCCTGAATCATGCAGATTCTGCCCACCTTATGAACGCAGCAGCACAGACCTTTCTGTCAGGCTGGCCATAGCCCGGATTTCTCTCACTCCAGCGTGAAGGAAAGCAAATCGACGGCTCCAAGCCCTCTGTATTCCAGATACAGCGGCCCCACTCCATCAGGTACAGCGACATTCCCGGAAAATTCCTGCCAATCTCCCTCATCCGTCCTTCCGTCCAGCGCCACAGGGATCTCGCCCACATATTCTCCCCGAAGCGCGCAGGAAACCAGGAAACGGCCTGCCGCGGTCTCTTCATCCGACATGGCGTCTGAAAGGCGCACCTTCACCGTGATCTTCTTCACTTCGCTGAACGCAAAATATTTATATCCTGCTGCCGCTCCGTCCCGCATATTGGCAATATACTGCCCCGGATCGGCTTCCCTGTCTTCCCCATCCTGGGTAAAATAAGGATATTCCGCCGTCATCTCTTCGGGAGAAGAAAAAGCCGCCCCTTTCTTTCCCAACAGATTGCAGGCAATGCGCGCCTCATATTCTCCCTTTCCCCTTAAAGGGCCGCCGTTTAAGCCGCAGGAAGTGATCTCCACCTGAGGGATGCTTCCATCCGGAAGGAAGTGAATTTCCTCCGCGCAGGCCTGTCTGGAAAACTGCGTCCTGTTCGTCTGTCTGTGATAGAAAACATACCACTTTCCGTTAATCAGCTCGATTCCCCCATGGGTGTTGCCCAGATGGTTGAGCGCATCCTTTTTCTCCCTTCCATTCAGGAAAATGTCCCCAATGCTGACAATCGTCCCGCCGTAACGGTACCCGCGATCCGGCCTGTCGCTTGTGCAGTAACATAGTTCGTGGCTCTGTACAGAAGAATAGACGAAATAATACGTCCCGTTCACCTTACGGATGGAGCTGGCCTCAAAGAACTCATGGCCCTCAAACCCCGTTCCCTCTCCGTTCAGGATGGTGGGGATCAATGTGCGCGGTTCCGTCTTCAACGTCACCATATCCCGTTCAAGGGTCATCACCTGGGAATTCTTCGGCTGGCAGTTCCGTTCCCTTTCCACCCACTGCTGGTTCATAGGCGCATTGCCCGAATACAGATAGATCTCCCCATCGTCATCAATGAAAACGCCCGGATCAAACTGGATATAGTCTCCTTCCCTCTCTCCAAGCAGCGTTCCGTCCGCATGCTTCACAAGCCCGAGAAACTGATAGTTTCCCGCAGGGGTATCGCAGACCGCCACGCCGATCTGAGGAAGGACATCCAGGCAGTAATACAAATAATATCTTCCGTCCAGCCCTTTCACCACATCCGGCGCCCACATACAATGTTTCCCGTCCGGATTCCTGGGATCCTGATCCTTTCTATAGATCACGCCCTCATACCGCCAGTCCGTCAGATCCTGCACATCCGCAGAATAGCAGACATAATCATTCATGCAGAACAATTCGCCGTTAAATCTGTCATGGCTCCCATACACATACACCCGATCGCCAAACACATGCGGTTCCCCGTCCGGCACATATTCGTAGGATGGCAGATAAGGGTTAAATACTTGTCTTTTCTCCATTCGTTTCTTCCTTCCTTTCCTCTTTCCTGAATCCCCGCCTCTTTTCTTTGACCTGGCTGCCAGGCTTTCATGCCAAAGAAGCGCTTTCTTTTTTGATTATAAAACGGTTCCCCATAAAATGCCAGTCAAAACCTGCTGTACAGGAAGCCCCTCATCGCCCGCACATATCATTCCAATTTTCCAGACCTTTCTTTTTCCGCCGTTTGTGCTATAATTAAAAATTGGCCCTGCTTCATAGCAGCGCCTGATTTTCAATCCTGTTACAAAAGAAAGGAAGAGGACAGACCATGAAAAACAACAGTCAATCCAACCTCATGACAGAAGGTTCCATCTGGAAGAAACTCGTGTCCTTTGCCATTCCGCTCTTTCTCGGCAATCTCTTTCAGCAGCTCTATAATACGGCAGATTCCCTGATCGTGGGGAATTTTCTCGGCAGTGAAGCGCTGGCGGCGGTCAGTTCTTCCGGAAGCCTGATCTTTCTCATGGTCGGTTTCTTCAATGGGATCGCTATAGGCGCAGGGGTTGTGATCGCCAGATATTATGGAGCGAGGCAGATTGACCGTGTGCAGAAAGCCATTCATACCACCATCGCATTCGGCCTGGTATCAGGCGTTCTTCTGACAATCATCGGCCTGATCCTCACGCCGCAGCTGCTCATCTGGATGGGAACTCCTGAAGATGTACTGCCCAATTCCATCATTTATTTCCGGATCTATTTCTGCGGCTCCATCGCTTTCGTCCTGTATAATATTTTTGTGGGAATTCTGCAGTCCGTAGGGGACAGCAGGCATCCTCTGATCTATCTGATTATTTCTTCCGTTGTCAATGTCGTTCTCGACCTACTATTTGTGGGCGTTTTCCACATGGGAGTTGGAAGCGCAGCACTCGCCACCATCATCTCCCAGTTCGTAAGCGCTATCCTCTGCATCATCCATCTTAGCAGATGCCCGGAGGAATACCGGGTACATTGGAACAGGCTGACCTTT
>USKC01000037.1 GCA_900555195.1 uncultured Lachnospiraceae bacterium | reverse complement strand
GTGCCTCTTATCATATGTGGTGGGCGCTTGATAGAGGGCTGGAAGATGCGGGAAGCGCCCAGAAATATATCGGCAAGCAGGCGGTTATACGCTATTTGGTGATTGTGGCGGCTTTTGCAGTCATCATGATAACGAAGATCGCTAATCCGCTGTTAGCCTTTGCAGGTATTATGGGACTGAAGGCTGCGGCATATATGCAGCCGTTTCTGCATCGCCGTCTGCATGGCGGAAAGAAGGAAAGGGAAGAAAAGGAGGAGGTGACTTTGTGAGAAACAGTATTCTGCTGACCGCGGAAGCGGAAGTGGACTTTATGATACATGGGGTCTTTTCTTATAATTTCTTCGGACATAAGGTATGGATAACGACGACCCATATCAGCCTTTTGATTGTCCTGCTCGTGTTCATAGTCTTAGCAATCGCGGCCAATCGGGTGATGAAGCGGGCACAGCAGGTGCCGGGGGCTTTTCAGAATGTGGTGGAACTCATCGTGGAAAAGCTGGACGGAATGATACACGGCGTTATGGGAAAGAATGCGGCGAAGTTCGCAAACTATATCGGCACGGTATTTCTTTTTATCCTGATCTGCAATATTTCTGGTCTGTTCGGCCTGCGCCCTCCCACGGCGGACTATGGGGTGACGCTGCCTTTGGGGCTGATGACATTTATTCTGATCCATTATAATAAGTTGAAGCATCAGAAGCTGTCGGGAGTGCTGAAGGGATTGTGCGATCCATGGCCGATCTGGATCCCGATCAATATTATAGGAGATGTGGCAGTGCCGATCTCCCTGTCGTTGCGTCTGTTCGCCAATATCCTGTCTGGGACAGTGATGATGGCGCTGATATATGGATTGTTAAAATGGGTGGCATTGTTCTGGCCTGCCGCGCTGCATGTGTATTTCGATCTGTTTTCCGGCGCGATCCAGACCTATGTATTCTGTATGCTGACGATGACCTATATTTCAGACGCAATTGGGGACGACTGAAAGTAAAAGAAAAAAAGTGGGCCGTATGAAGCGGCGGAAATGGAGGAAATTATGGAATTCAATGAGAACTTTATTCTGGGATGTTCGGCAATCGGAGCGGGACTCGCGCTGATCGCAGGAATTGGGCCAGGTGTGGGCCAGGGAATTGCGGCAGGGCATGCAGCTGCGGCGGTAGGACGCAATCCGGGCGCTAAATCTGATATCACGTCCACCATGCTGCTGGGACAGGCCGTTGCGGAAACAACGGGTCTGTACGGTCTTCTGGTGGCCATGCTGCTTTTATTCGTGAAACCTCTGACCTGATCTGAGACCGGGAAAAAAGAAAGGGGAAAGGAGACCAAAATTTGCTTACCAAATTCATGGTGCCGCATCTTCTTGCCGCGGATACGATGGAACCGCGCCTGTTTGATCTGGATTTCCAGCTTCTGGCCGATTCTGTGCTCACCATCATCGCGGTATTTGTTCTGTTTTTTGTCCTGTCTTATTTTCTGTTCAACCCGGTCAGGGAATTCCTGAAAAAGAGGCAGGATGGGATCCGGCAGGATCTGGACGAGGCGAAGGCCGGCAGAGAAGAAGCGGCCGCCTTAAAAAAGGAATATGAAGACAAGCTGGCCAATATCAATAAAGAGGCGGAGGAAATCCTTTCCGCCACCAGAAAGAAAGCCCTGGCCAATGGAAACCGCATCGAACAGGAAGCAAAGGCGGAAGCCGCGCGGATCGTGGCGCGGGCCAGGGTGGAAGCGGATCTGGAAAAGAAAAAAATGGCGGATGATGTGAAGCGGGAAATGGTATCAATCGCTTCCGTTCTGGCCGGCAAGATGATCGGCGCTTCTGTGGATGCTTCCATGCAGGAGAGGCTGATTGACGAAACATTGAAGGAAATAGGTGATCGCACATGGCTAAGCTGATTTCCAATACTTACGGCGAGGCGCTGTTTGGCCTCGCGCTGGAAAAGGGGCTTGTGGATGAACTGATGGAGGAGATCAGAGATCTGCAGGAGATCCTTTCGGAGAATCCGGAATTTTCCAGGCTTATGAATCACCCGGACATCAGCCGCCAGGAGAAGCTGTCCGTGCTGAAGGAAGTATTTGAAGGAAGGCTGTCCGATGAGCTGTATGGCTTCCTGAGGGTGCTGATTGAGAAGGGGCGCTACGGCGCGATGGAAGATATTTTTGCGGATTATGTGCGGCGGTTCAGGGAGCATCAAAGAATCGGCGTCGCATATATTACCAGTGCGATTGCGCTGGATGAAAGGCAGCAGGAAAAGATCGAAAGACGGCTGCTTGAGACCACGCCGTATGAGAAAATAGAACTGCACTTGACAACGGATGCGTCGTTGATCGGAGGCCTTGTCATCCGAATCGGGGACAGGGTGGTGGACTCCAGCATCCGTACCCGGCTGGAGGGGCTTAGCCGTCAGCTGATGCGAATCCAGATATAAATCGGGGCCGCGGGGGCCCATAAAGGAAGGTTATTGGCCCATGAAATTGAGACCAGAAGAGATAAGTTCAGTTATAAAAGAACAGATAGAACGGTATGCTTCCAAGCTGGAAGTGGCGGAAGTGGGAACGGTTATCCAGGTGGCGGACGGCATCGCGCGCATTCACGGGCTGGAAAATGCGATGCAGGGGGAACTGCTGGAATTTCCCGGAGAAGTATACGGGATGGTGCTGAACCTGGAGGAAGATAACGTGGGCGCTGTGCTGCTTGGCAGCGAACGCGCGGTAGGAGAAGGAGACCTGGTAAAGAGCACCGGGCGTGTGGTGGAGGTTCCCGTAGGGGATGCGCTGACCGGACGCGTGGTGGATGCATTGGGAAGGCCGATTGACGGGAAGGGCCCGATCCGGACGGAGAAATTCCGGCCCATTGAACGGGTGGCCTCAGGCGTTATCACGCGCAAATCGGTAGACAGGCCGCTGCAGACCGGGATCAAGGCGATTGATTCCATGGTTCCTATCGGAAGAGGGCAGCGGGAACTGATTATCGGAGACAGGCAGACGGGAAAGACGGCCATTGCCATCGATACCATCATCAATCAGAAGGGACAGGATGTGAAGTGCATCTATGTTGCCATCGGACAGAAGGCATCTACGGTGGCGTCCATCGTGAAGACGCTGGAAGAGTACGGTGCCATGTCCTATACCACGGTGGTGGCATCCATGGCGAGTGAACTGGCCCCTCTGCAGTACATTGCGCCGTATTCCGGCTGTGCGATCGGAGAAGAGTGGATGGAAAACGGGGAAGATGTGCTGGTGGTCTATGATGACCTGAGTAAGCATGCAGCGGCGTACCGTACCCTGTCCCTGCTTCTGAAGCGCCCGCCGGGACGTGAAGCATATCCGGGGGATGTGTTTTATCTGCATTCCCGTCTGCTGGAGCGCGCGGCAAGAATGAACGAAGAGTATGGGGGCGGTTCTCTGACCGCGCTTCCGATCATAGAGACCCAGGCAGGAGATGTATCCGCCTATATTTCCACGAATGTGATCTCCATCACGGATGGGCAGATCTACCTGGAGACGGAGATGTTCAACGGAGGATATCGTCCCGCTGTCAATGCGGGGCTGTCCGTATCGCGTGTGGGCGGTGCGGCGCAGATCAAGGCTATGAAGAAGATTGCGGCGCCTATCCGTGTGGAGCTGGCGCAGTATCGTGAGCTCGCAGCATTCGCCCAGTTCGGTTCTGAACTGGATGCGGATACGAAAGAGAAGCTGGCTCAAGGTGAGCGGATTCAGGAGGTCCTGAAACAGCCGCAGTATCAGCCGATGGCCGTGGAATATCAGGTTATCATTCTCTATGCGGTTACGCATAAGCATCTGCTGGATATCCCGACGGAACAGATTACCCGTTTTGAAAGAGCGCTGTTTGAATTCATTGACGGACAGTATCCGGAGGTGCCTGCCGCGATCCGGACGGATCAACAGATTACGAAGGAAACGGAAGAGGCGCTTGTGAAGGCGATCGAGGCGTGCAAAGCGCAGTTCTTGGGGAAAGTTGGGTGAAGTAAATGGCTTCAATGAGAGATATCAAGAGGCGCAAGGGAAGCATCCAGAGCACGCAGCAGATCACCAAGGCGATGAAGCTGGTATCCACTGTGAAGCTGCAGAAGGCTAAGCGGAAGGCTGAGGAATCCAAACCGTATTTTAACGCCATGTACCGGACGGTATGTTCCATCCTGGAACATTCGGGAAATATCCGGCATCCATATCTGAATGGAGCAGAAAGCGGTGCGGCGGCGAAGAAAGCCGTGATCGTGATCACTTCCAACAGAGGGCTTGCGGGAGGATACAATTCGGGAGTTACAAAACTGATCACGCAGGGGGCGTTTTCCCGGGATGAAATTGTGGCCTATACGGTGGGGAAAAAGGGAAGGGATGCCCTGGAGCGCGGTGGATGGCAGATACAGTGGGATGCGTCTGCGGTCATGGAAGAACCCTCCTATGCGGATGCACTTCATATAAGCAGAGAGGTCCTGGAAGCATACAGAAAGGGAGAGATCGGTGAAATCTACCTGGCTTATACCGTATTTCGGAATACGGTAACCCACATCCCATGCCTGAGAAAGCTTCTCCCGGTGGATGTGAATGAGATGCAGCAGGATTCCGATGAGGAGGATGCTTCCGGACTTCTGATGAATTTTGAGATGGAGGAGGCAGAAGCGCTGGAGCTTCTGGTTCCCAAATATATTACGGGAATGATCTATAGCGGCCTGCTGGAAGGCGCTGCCAGTGAGAACGGCGCAAGAATGCAGGCGATGGACTCTGCGACGGGCAATGCGGAAGAGATGATAGAAGAGCTTTCGCTGTTGTATAACAGGGCGCGTCAGGGTTCCATCACACAGGAACTGACCGAAATCATAGCCGGCGCTTCAGCGATCGACTGATAAGGGCATGACCATGTGCATTTTGTTGGAGGAAACAGAAAAAAGAAAGGAATAGAAGGAAACATGGCAGAGAAAATGAGCGGGAAAATCACCCAGGTGATCGGCGCCATCCTGGATGTAAGGTTTGATACGGGCAAGCTTCCCGAGATCAATGAGGCATTGGAAATTCCGACAAGGGATGGCTCCACATTGGTGGCGGAGGTGGCTCAGCACCTGGGCGATGATACGACGCGCTGTGTTGCCATGGGCCCGACTGACGGACTCGTGAGGGGGATGGAGGCGTTTGCTACCGGCTCGCCGATCCGCGTCCCGGTGGGGGAGAAAACGTTGGGGCGCATGTTCAACGTTCTGGGCAAGCCGATCGATAACCTTCCGCCTCCGGAAGGCGTGACCTATGAACCGATCCACAGAAGCGCGCCGAAATTTGAGGAACAGTCCACGGATACGCAAATGCTGGAAACCGGAATCAAGGTGGTGGATCTGCTCTGTCCCTATCAGAGAGGCGGTAAAATCGGCCTTTTCGGCGGCGCAGGAGTGGGCAAGACGGTGCTGATACAGGAACTGATCCGCAACATTGCTACGGAACACGGCGGATATTCCGTATTTACGGGCGTAGGGGAACGGACGCGGGAAGGAAACGACCTGTACTATGAAATGAAAGAGTCGGGCGTTATCGATAAGACGACCATGGTATTCGGCCAGATGAATGAGCCGCCGGGAGCGAGAATGCGGGTCGGTTTGTCCGGGCTGACGATGGCGGAGTATTTTCGTGATAAGGGCGGCAAAGACGTGCTGCTGTTTATCGATAATATTTTCCGTTTTACGCAGGCGGGCAGCGAGGTGTCGGCGCTTCTGGGCCGGATGCCTTCTGCGGTGGGATATCAGCCCACCCTGCAGACGGAGATGGGCGCGCTGCAGGAAAGGATCACTTCCACGAAGAACGGTTCCATCACTTCCGTGCAGGCTGTCTATGTTCCTGCGGATGACCTGACGGATCCGGCTCCGGCCACCACGTTCGCCCATCTGGATGCGACGACGGTGCTTTCGCGTTCCATTGTGGAATTGGGGATCTATCCGGCGGTGGATCCGCTGGAATCCACTTCCAGGATTCTGGATCCCAGGATCGTGGGAGAAGAGCACTATCAGGTGGCGAGAGGTGTCCAGGAACTGCTTCAGCGCTATAAAGAACTGCAGGATATCATCGCCATTCTGGGAATGGATGAACTGTCAGAAGAGGACAAGCTGGTCGTTCAACGGGCCAGAAAGGTGCAGCGGTTCCTTTCCCAGCCCTTCCATGTGGCGGGACAGTTTACCGGCCTGGAAGGCAGGTATGTGCCGGTTTCGGAGACGATCCGGAGCTTCCGGGAGATTCTGGACGGGGAACATGATTCAATTCCGGAAAGTTATTTCCTGAATGCAGGCAGCATAGACGATGTGCTTTCGCGCGTGAAATAAGAGGTGCAATATGGCAGAGGATGGGAATTTCACACTGAAAATCATCACCCCGGAGCGCATTTTCTTTGAGGGACCTGTTTTCATGGTGGAGTTTAATACCACAGAGGGGCAGATTGGGATCTACAAGAAGCATATCCCTCTGACGGTCATGATTAAACCGGGTATCCTTACCATCACTATGGAGAATGGGAAAAAGGAAGCTGCGCTGCATGCGGGATTTGCCCAGGTTTTGCCGGATCAGGTGACGATTCTGGCGGAAGTGGTGGAATGGCCGGAGGAAATAGACGAGAAACGGGCTTATTCCGCTCTGGAGCGGGCGCAGGAGCGCCTGAAGGAACACAAGCCGGATACGGATATGGCACGGGCCAAAACTGCGCTTGAAAGGGCAATGGCGCGGATAGAGGTATTAAAAGAATAACCAGAAAGAAAGCGCGCCTGTCTGCCGGATGAGAAGCGGACAGGCGCGCTGTGTATACCTGAGTATCAGGTAACCGGAGCGTCGGGTATAAAGGAGATGCCGCAGGAACGGCAGGATAAGGGGAAATATGCGGGATACGGTACAGAGAATACTTAAAAATACGGCTACAGTCATCATCGGCAAGGACGAGACTGCGAAGAAGCTGATTGCGGCGCTTCTGGCAGACGGGCATGTGCTGCTGGAGGATGTTCCGGGAACGGGCAAAACCAAGATGGCAAAGGCGCTGTCCGCCTCTTTGGGCGTGCGGATGGGAAGGATTCAGTTTACGCCGGACATGCTGCCCGCGGATATTACAGGGCTGCATATATACAGCAAGGAAACGGAACGGTTTGAACTGAAGAAAGGGCCGGTATTTACGAATATCCTGCTGGCGGATGAGATCAACCGAGCCACCCCGAGAACCCAGGCCGGACTTTTGGAGTGTATGGAAGAGCGGCAGGTGACCATAGATGGAAAGACGTTTGCGTTGGAACTGCCCTTTTTTGTGATCGCCACGCAGAATCCTGTGGAGACGGCGGGAACGTTTCCGCTGCCGGAGGCACAGATGGATCGATTCATGATGAGGCTGTCCATGGGAGAAGTGACGCGGGAAGAAGAAATCGCGATTCTGGAGACATACTGCCATGCGGATCCGATTATGGAGTTGCAGCCGGTGATTACCCGGGAAGAACTGCTGGCCATGAAAGAGGAAGCAGCCCGGGTGTCCGTACACCCTCTGATCGCCGGATATATGGCGGACATCGCGGCCAGCACGAGAAAGCAGGAGAAGGTGGTCATGGGGGTAAGCCCCAGGGGAACGCTGGCATTGATGCGTGCCTGTAAGGCGTGGGCCTATATGGATGGAAGGGAGTACTGCATTCCGGATGATGTGAAGGCGCTGGCGCCTTCGGTGCTCGCGCACAGACTGGCATTTTCCTATGGTGGAGGCGGAAGAAAGGATGCAGAAGGGCTGATTGAAGAGATCCTGCGGACCGTTCCGGTTCCGGTGGAGGATTTCGGCGGGAGAGGATAGAAGATGCTGATTCTATGGATATGTGCGGGAGCGGCGGCGTTCTATTTCCTTCAAACATGGATCTATGCCCGGTTCTGGAAGAAAGGCCTGTCCGCCAGGCTGTATTTTTCCAGGGAAAGCGCGACGGAAGGGGAAGAATGCTGTCTGGTGGAGCAGGTGGAAAATGGAAAGCTGCTTCCCCTTCCTGTGCTGAAGGTGAAATTTCAGGTATCAAGAAAGCTGCATTTTTCCGGAGAAGGAGACAGTGCGGTGTCCGATCAGTATTACCGCAATGATATCCTTTCCATGGGGCCGAGGCAGCGTGTGATGAGGCGGATCCCGTTTCGGTGCGCCGCGAGGGGATATTATCGGATAAACGGCCTGGATCTGGTCTGTTCTGACCTTTTCCTCGGGAATGAGATGGTGGAGGAACTGGAGGAGAACAGCAGCCTGTATGTGTATCCCGCACCTGTGGGCGGCTTTGAACTCGACCGCGCGCTGCAGAAACTGAACGGAGAGATCCTGGCAAAACGCCATCTGCTGGAAGATCCTTTTGAATATCGCGGGATCCGGGAATATGCGCCCTTTGACGAGAGAAAAGCGATCAACTGGAAGGCCACGGCGCGCATAGGAACGCTCATGGTAAATATGCGCAATTATACGTCCCTGCAGGCGGTTCGGATCTTCCTGAATTTGGAGGACAACGGGATCTGGCGGCAGGAAGAGCTGATGGAACTGTGCATACGCATTGCGGCCCGTATCGCGCAGATGCTGCTTGGCCAAGGGATACGGGTGGCCGTATACTGCAATGCAAAAGATATTCTGACAGGCAGACCCATGCGGCTGCCGCCCAGTTCGGGAGCAGGGCAGATGGAGAGCATCAACCGTGCGCTGGCCAGGCTGAATCTGGAGGAGGAAGTGGATGGATTTGCGCATTTATTTGCAAAAGAACTGGAAGATGGCAGGAAGGAAATGATGAGCGTGTTTCTGTCCGTGGACAGGAGCGCTGCATTCCAGAATCTTCTGGAAACGTATCTGGCCAGCGGTGCGGAGGGCATATGGATGTGCCCGCTGCTCCCTCGGATGGAGAGCGAAGTGGAAAAGCCGGAGAAGCTGCATTTTATCCGGCTGAATGCGGAGGAATTGCTGAATGGGGCATAAAGGGCTGAAACGTCTGCTGGAAATGATGGAAATCCTGCAAAATTATCTGGTGGTATTCTGCGTAGAAACCGTTCTGTTCGCCCTTTTTCCCAAGGTGGAAAGCGCCTTTGGGGAGATGTCCTTTGCGCAGCCGTCCCTGTTCAGGCAGATTTTGCTTCTCGCAGTTCCTATTTCTGCATGGCTGATCCGGATGGCCGCGAATCGGTTTCTGGCCTTTATGGGCCTGCATGCGGCTGTGCTGTTTTTGGGTTCCTGCCTGGGAGAGACGGCGCCGCAGAGGGCGGTGTTTGTTATGCTGACCGCCTGTTATCTGTTCCGCTCCCTCTATGTGCGCTTCAAACTTCAGTCCGACGGGGAAGGGGCGCTGGGAGCCGCTGCCGCGGCGGTGCTGGGGGCAGGGACATTTTTCCTTTGCGCTTATCTTGGCGCAGATGAGAGCTGTGCGAGAATTCTGAACGCAGCGCTTCTTTATACGTTTCTGTTTTTTATTCATATATATCTGCAGCGCCTGGAACAGTTCATCCGATTTAATCGGGCAAGCAATGCGCATATTCCGGCGAGAAAGATGCTGATGCAGGGAGGGGGCCTGAGTGCGGCCTGCAGCCTGATTGTGGTGATGATTCTGGGAGCGGCAGCGGATGACAGCCTGATGAATAAAGCTGTGACGTGGCTGAAAGAAGGCCTTTGGTATCTTGGCAGGGGAATCTTGTGGTGCCTTGGCATGCTGCTTCGCCTGTTTGGAAGCGACGGAGGAGCGGAACAGATAGAAGAAGCGCCGGCGGCCGTGCCGCAGCTGGCGGCCGGAGAGGCGGCCGCCTCACCGTTCTGGCTGGAACTTCTCTATAAGGCGATAGAGCTGGTGATTCTGGGCGGCTGCCTGTTTCTGATCTGCTTCGCACTGTATAAGCTGTTCCTTGCTGCCCTTCATCGTTTTTATGAAAAGCGCGGAGAAACAAGGGAAGATGCGAACGACGCGGAAGAGATCAGGGAAAGGATAGAGAAGGGGCAAAAGAAAGAGAGAGGGGAGAGAAGGCGGCTGCTTTTTGCCAGAACGGAGGAGGAGAAGATACGAAAGGCGTTTATCCGGACGATTCGGCGGACGGAAGGATTTCGCAACCCGGATGGAACGAATGGGGGAAAGGCGAGGAAGGATCCATGGAAGGAAGAAGCGAGAAAAGGCCTGGTACAAGGCAAAACAGCCAGAGAACTTTCCTGCTTGATGCATTTGGAGGAGGGGAAAGAGAAGGCGGGGGAGGAAGCCTGCCATAAGGAGGCTCTTTTTCTCGAATTGGTCCAGCTATATGAAAAAGCGCGTTATGCGGGAGGCTGTACTGCAAAGGAGGCGCGCCGCGCCGGACAGCTTGCGGACATGCTCTCCGGAGAAAGGGGACCGTCCCGTTTCCGTAAGTAGAAAACATATCCGCGCATTTTGCATACCATAAATTAAAAGAGATGGGCCGATAGCTCAGGGCTTTGACGGCCCGGAAAGGGCAGGATGGAGGAATACAGGCCGGGGACATTTTTTCCCGGATTTTCACAGGCTACACAGGAAGAAGGGAGCAGGGACGGGAGGTTTTTCCGGGAGAGCTGTCCGCGCTGCGGCGTTTACGGAAATGGGCTTCCCTTTTATATGACGTATCCCCTGCCGATGTTTTGGGAGGAAGAGGATACGGCCCTGCGTGATCTGGAGTATCTGATTTCGTTCTATCCCAGACAGGCGAAGCATTTCCAGGGAAAAATCAACCGTATTCTGGATACGCTGGACTATCGGGGAAGCATGATCTATGATGAATATCCTGACAGGTTGGCGATTCAAAGACTTTCCGACCAGGTGGCGGAACGGCTGATGAAGGAGGAAGCCGCAGAGGGGCGGATGGGAACCGGCAGCCGAATGGAGGCTGATAAGTGGATGGAGGATGGCAACCGAACGGAGGCCGGCAGCAGAACAGAGGCCGGCAGCAGGATGGAAGCCGGGCGGCGGGCAGAAGAAAATATGCGCCCTGTAAGGCAGGACGCTGCCGCACAGGGCGGAGAGCGGGAAAGGGAGCTGATACAGATCCTTTTGCTTCATGAGATATACAGAAGGAGGCAGAATAGGAATCCGGGCAGAGGAAAAATCCTGTAACAGCTCAGGCAGAGTTGAACCGTTACAAAATCTTTTTTAAATATCAGTTGTACATTGCCCTAAAAATGCGTACAATGTTTTCATACGAACAAAATGTCTGATGGCGTGCCGCATGAAAAGCGGCGGCTGTAAAACAGTGATGAGAACGGGGAGAAAGGAAGTACCGGGGAGGCGTGAAGCTTCCTCTGTACTTCTTGTGCGTGTGGAAGGAGAAATAGATGGAGGAATTAAAAAACCTCTTGGAAGAGAGCCTGAATGAGGGGCTGTATCAGATGACCGCGGGCGGCAGCAGGAATAAGGATGCAGGCAGCCGGGTTAAGGTAAGACCGGTTCTGATAGGCGGTAAGCTGCTGTTTCAGATGGAAACCTATCGGGGAAATCAGGTGTTTCATAAAAATCTGCCAAAAGAAGAAGCTGTCCGGGAAATCTGTCAGACGATGGAGGGATTCCGGCAGCTGGATGTGGAAAACGTTTCCTTTTCCGCAGTGGTTCTGGTGAGCAAAAAGGGAAAGGTGACGATCAGAAAGAAGGAGAAGCGCCAGAGTGTGGACCCTGCTGCCGGCCCAAAGGCGGGACGCGCCGCTTCTGTGGACAGGCTGGCGCATAACCGCAGGAAACAATATATTCTGGAGGAAGGGCGCGTGGTTCCTTTTCTGGTGGATCTGGGCGTACAGACGCCGGAGGGGAAGGTCGTGCGCAGCCGCTATGATAAGTTTCGGCAGATCAACCGCTTTTTGGAATTCATTGCGGATGTGCGGCCGAATTTTCCCGCGGACAGATGTGTGCGGATCATTGATTTTGGTTGTGGAAAGAGTTACCTGACGTTTGCCATGTATTATTATCTGCATGAACTGTGCGGGCTGGATATCCGGATAACGGGGCTGGATCTGAAGGCGGATGTGATTCACAACTGCAATGCGCTGGCCGTGAAATACGGCTACGAGGGCCTTTCGTTTCAGGAAGGGGATATTGCCGTATATGAGGGGACGGATGCGGCGGACATGGTGGTGACGCTTCATGCCTGTGATACGGCGACGGATTATGCGCTTTATAAAGCGATTGGATGGAATGCCAAAGTGATCCTGTCGGTGCCCTGCTGTCAGCATGAGGTCAACGGGCAGATCAAGAATGAAGTGCTTTGGCCGGCGCTGAAATATGGGCTGATTAAAGAGCGGATGTCCGCTCTGCTGACGGATGCGATACGCGCCAATCTTCTGGAAGAAGCCGGATACGATACGCAGATTCTGGAATTCATCGATATGGAGCACACGCCGAAAAATATTTTGATTCGGGCGGTAAAAAGGGAACGGCCAGGTGAGCGCGATACGCATGTGTCAGAGATGGCGGAAGCGCTTGGAGCACACACCTGCCTTCAGGAGCTGATGAAGGGCATGCATCCGCAGGAAGCAAAGGTAATAGGACAGGAGCATTCATGAAAAAAACGATTATCAGATCTTGCGTTTTCGTCGTAACATTTGTGGCGGCGTTGATTGTAAGCAGCATGGTGCTGAACAGGGGAAATACGGATATGACGGCAGAAATGGAATATCCCGAACTGCCTCTGATTTATGTAAATGTGGGAGACCGGCATGTGAACATGATGCAGGGCTTTCTTGCTGATATGGAAGTGGCATATATGCGCGAAAGCATTGTGCCCATCGGAACGGATCGCGGCCTGTCCATCAGCGTCCAGCGGTTTGGAAGCGAAGTGAGCAGCCTTTCTTTTGAGGTACGGAGCATAGATGGGACGCGGCTGGTGGAGGATACGCAGATTCAGGAGTATACAGAAGAAGGAGACTATCTGCTGGCGGATATCGTTCTGAAGGATCTGATTGATGAGGAGACGGAATACAGCCTGATTTTTAAACTGCAGCTGGAGGATGGAAGAGAGGCCTCCTATTATACGCGCATTATTCAGGCAGAAGGGTATGGCGTGGAAGAAAAACTGGATTTTGTCGCAGGATTCAGTGCGGACACGTTTGATAAGCAGCGCTGCGCGAACCTTGGCGTCTACCTGGAACCCAATTCAGAGGGTGATAATTCCACGTTGAGCCATGTGACCATCCACAGCAGCCTGGATCAGGTTGGCTGGGGAGATCTGGCCGTGCAGCAGGTGACGGAGCCGGTTTATCTGATTCAGGACATCACGGAGCAGACAGCGGCAATAACTGTGGAATACCTGGTCAGCTATACGCGATATGAAAGGGAACGCTATGCGGCTGTGAAGGAGACCTACCGGATCCGGACAGGAACAGAGAGAATGTATCTGCTGGATTATGACCGCACAATGAGCGAATTCTTTACGGAAGATGCCTCTTCCTTTGTGGATACGGAAGTGGTTCTTGGAATTCTGGATGCGGATGTGGAGATGGCGGAAAGCGAGGGAGGCAAAATTCTCGCATTTGAACAGGCGGGCGTGCTGTACAGCCTGAATGTTACGGAAAATAAGCTGGCACGGCTCTTTTCCTTCTATGACCTGGAGGGAAGGAACGAACGGTCCTTATACGGCGGACATGACTTCAAGATCCTGCAGGTGGACGAAGCGGGCAATGTCTTCTTTGCGGTATATGGTTATATCAGCAGAGGCCGCAGAGAGGGATATTGCGGGGTATCGGTTTATTTTTATAATAATTCTGCCAATACGATTGAGGAAATGGCTTTTATACCCAGTTCCAAATCTCCGGAGATCCTGAAAGCGGAATTGGAACAGCTGTCCTATCTGAACGGGCGCAATGAACTGTATGTGTTTCTGAATGACAAGATCAGCTGTATTCATCTGGAGGAACATCAGGTGGAGACCATTGCTGAGAACCTGAACCCGGATAGCTGCCAGGTATCGGAAAGCAACCGTATGGTGGTCTGGCAGAATGATGGAGAGAAATACAGGAACAGCTCCCTGACGCTGATGAACTTAAGCACCGGCGAACAGACGCTTATAGAAGCGGAAGAGGGGGACTATCTTCTGCCCCTCGGGTTTATGGGAGAGGACATCGTATATGGGGTGGCAAGAAGTCAGGATTTGACCGAGGACGGAGCGGGCGCTACGATCTTTCCGATGTATCAGATTCGGATCCAGGATGAAAACGGTGAAATCCTTATGACCTATGAAAAGCCCGGATTCTATGTGACCGGCTGCGAGATGAATGAAAATCAGATTATTCTGTCGCGCGTGGAAAAAAATGGGCAGGGAGAATATGTGGCCTGTGAAGACGATCAGATCGTGAGCGGGGAGACAGCCGTATCCAAAACGAACCAGATCATTACCGTGCCCACGCAGGAAGACGACCGCCTGACGGAAATCCAGCTCAAGACAGGAATTGACACGCAGAAATTGAAGATGCAGACGCCCAGGGAAGTATTGTATGAGGGCAGCAGAGAAGTGGTAATTAGTCCTTCCGACGAATATGTGGACAGCTATTATGTATATGATCTGGATGGGGATGTGACGATTGTGTCCACGCCGGCCGAAGCCATCAGCCTGGCCTATGATACTGCGGGAACGGTTACGAGCCGGGATGGTTTCTATGTGTGGAGAAAAGAGCGGAAAAATACCAGAAACCAGATCATGGCCATAGAAGGGACTGCCATTTCAGAGGAAAGAGGAAGCCTGGCTGTGTGCCTTGATGTAATGCTGGCCTATGAAGGGGTGATGAGAAATTCGGAATATCTGCTGGAACAGGGAGAGACGGTCAGACAGGTTCTGGAAGAAAACCTGGAAAACGTACAGGTTCTGGATCTGACGGGATGCAGCCTGGAAAGCGTTCTGTACTATCCGGATCGGGAGATCCCTGTGCTGGCTATGCTGAACGATGGAAACGCGGTGCTGATTATCGGTTTTAATGAGATGAATGTGGTCCTGATGAATCCGGAATCCGGAACTGTGTATAAGATGGGAATGAACGATGCCCAGACCTGGTTTGAGGAAAACGGGAATGAATTCCTCTCTTATGTGAAGAAGGAACCTTGATGAGATACAAAAAGATGCCCTAAAATACCTGAACCGGAAACGGTTTAACAGCCAGCCCGGAGC
>USKC01000036.1 GCA_900555195.1 uncultured Lachnospiraceae bacterium | reverse complement strand
TGCATCCCGTCAATGCCCGGCGCGCCGGCGCGCGCCGCCTGGGCCCCCATTCCTGCAAGATAGGCCTCATAAGCTGTATCCGCCTGCGGGCTGCTGGGCCTTTCTCCTGCAAACGCATCCGCCGCGCCTGCTCCCAAAGCGGACTGCGCTGCCGCGCCTGCTGCCGGGATATCCGCTCCCGCCGCATACTCCGCTCCGGATGCGCCACCGCGGATGCGCGACGCGATTTCCGCCACCCGTCTTGCGATCAGGCGTTCATCTTCTTCCTTAAACCGCCCCGTCTTCGCCTCTTTATAATCAAAATATACGATCATGGGAAGGCCGCAGCGCTCATGGAACACCTTTTCCAGAATATCCGCCAGTTCCTCACTCTTTCCCCGGATCAGGGACGTATCTTCCAAAAGAAGATGCATCCTTCCCTCCTCCGGAAAGGTGATCTCAGCATTTTTGAACATGCTGTAGAGCAAATGGCTGTAGCGCGACAGTTCCAGAAGGATGCTGTCCTTATACAGCTCCAGCAACGTTTCCTGATTGTACTGGGAAGACAGGCTGAACTTCTCATGGATCTTGATGGTCACATTGCAGCCCGCGAAAAGCTGCTTCTTGATCTCCTTCTCCACGGCGAACACATCCGCCTTCTGGATCAGCCTTTCGCTGCTGATATACACGCGGATGAAATCCTTCATCCGCGTAGCCGTCACCCGTTCCACCCTCGCCTGGGCGAACAGATCTTTTCTCTTTCCCTCCAGTTTCAATGCAGGAAATACGTCAAAAAAGGCTTTTGCCATTCCATCCTCCCATTCGTTCTTACGCTTCCCAATGCAGAAGTTCTTCCCGCAGCACGTTCAGAAGTTTCTCTTCCGGCACTTTGCGGACGATCTCTCCCTTTTTGATCAGGAGGCCTTCACCCACGCCGCCCGCAATGCCGATGTCCGCTTCCTTTGCCTCTCCCGGCCCGTTCACCGCGCAGCCCATCACTGCCACCTTCACGCCGTCCAGAGGGATATCCGCCACCATAGCCTCCACCTGATTGGCAAGTCCGATCAGATCGATCTTCGTCCTTCCACAGGTCGGGCAGCTGACCACCTCGATCCCGCCTTTACGCAATCCAAGCGTACGAAGCAGCAGCTTCGCCGTTTTCACCTCTTCCACCGGATCTCCGGTCAGAGATACGCGGATAGTATCACCGATCCCTTCGTACAGAATGATGCCCATTCCAATGGAGGACTTGATGTTTCCGCTCCAGAGCGTACCCGCCTCTGTGATCCCCACATGGAGCGGATAGGACGTTTCTTTCGCCAGGAGTTCATGCGCCTTTATGCACATGAGCACATCGGAGGATTTAATACTGATCACCAGGTTCGTATAATCCAGGTCTTCTATCATCCTCACTTTATCCAGCGCGCTTTCCACAATTCCCTCTGCGGTCACTCCCCCGTACTTCTCCACAAGCTGCTTTTCCAGGGAACCGCTGTTGACGCCCACACGGATCGGAATGTCCCGTTCCTTCGCCACCTTCACCACGGCCGCCACATTCTCCCTGGAACCGATATTGCCCGGGTTGATGCGGATCTTATCCGCCCCATTTTCCATGGCCGCAATCGCCATTTTATAGTCAAAGTGAATATCCGCCACAAGGGGGATATGGATCTGCTTCTTAATCTCCGCCAGCGCCTTCGCCGCCTCCATGGTGGGCACCGTGCACCGCACGATCTCACAGCCGGCTGCCTCCAGCCGCAGGATCTGCCCCACCGTGCCTTCCACATCCTCCGTCCTCGTATTGGTCATGGACTGTATCAGTATGGGATTGCCCCCGCCGATGACCCTATCTTTGATCCTGACCGTCTTCGTATGATCCCTGTACATAATCCGCTTCCTTTCCCCGCATAATTTCTCACAGCTTCTCTGACAGCCCGCTTCCTTTTTTCAAATTCATGCTGTCACCCCCGACACATCCCTGCCGCTGCCGGGCCACTTTTTCTGCGTCCATTATACCCCGCGGCTTTCCGTTTGGCAACCGGAAGGAGCCAGGCATGCACGCTCTTTGCCCCAAACGCAAAAGGATTCGTACGGGACAAAGAGCGTGTATGCCTGGCTCCTTCCGACCGGGACATCGAACAGTCGCTGTCAGGAAAAGATGGTTGTTACCCGGCTTGTTCTTTTTCAGAGAAGCACCAGCTGAATCAGGAAAATCACCAACAGATGCACCGGATAATAAATATAGAAAAACCACTTGGGAATTTTCGGGTTCACATTGGTATGGATGTAGATGAACGGCAGCGCCAGCAGGGCAAAAATTTCAAATCCGATCGCGTGTCCGCCGATTTTCAGCGCCAGCGGGTCTTCCATATATCCATTCAGCGCAGGCAGATAGGTGATGGTATAGATCAGAGCGCCCAGCCAGGGTTTATTTCTGCAGAGATAAAAAATCAGCATCAGGATGAGGCCCGTCATCGCATAATCAAAGTTCACCAGGTTCAGAAGAACAAGGCCCAGAAGGAACAGCCACCATTTCTTCTCCTTAAAACCCCAGGCTGCCAATAGGCTCACGAGCAGGGTGAAGAAGATATTCAGGTTGAAAATGTTTCCCACAAAGTCATCCGCATTGAATGCCAGAATCCAGAATGGCTGGGAAATCAGCGCGAATGCCGCGAGACGAAGCGCATATTTTTTGATGTCATGGGTATAGAGCATCCCCACCGTCATACAATAGCAAAACAGAGGAAACGCGATCCTTCCTATCCACCTGAACGCTGGATATTCCGGAAAAACCGCCCCGCCGATATGGTCAGCCGTCATAGCAAGGATGGCGATCACCTTGATAAAATTGGTATCCAGATTGGTTTTCAGCTTTGGTTCCTGCATGCGTGCAATTCCCTTTGATGTTTTTCTTTCTCAGTTCACACAGGGAGATATTTTACCATGCAGATGGGTGGATCGCAAGGGATGGATATGGGTGGCTGGGGCAGGAAGTACCATATTTACAAAACCGATCGAATAGTCACCAAAAAATCGTTTAGATTTTTTCCCTGTGTACTAAACCCGACCACTTTGCTGGAAAACCGAATTTTAATTTTTTCCTCTGCAAGTTCAAGATGCAGGATACGGAATAGTGGAAACAGGCTTCTTTTGATTTTCATTCGCTGGATGCTGCTCAATGCTATTCGGCCGCACACGTTCAGCTTTTTTGTGTCTCCTCGAAGCAACGCGACCAACAGCGCCGTGTCAGTCAGACCAAAATATCCAAAAGAATAATGTCCCTTCCAAAGTAGTGTGCCATAGACTGGCGCTTTTAGAACCTCATTTTTTTCCAGCAGAGCCGAAAGGGCGGAAATCATCTCATGGGTTGCCCGGCTCAGGTGCGCAGGATCGGGTCGCAGTCTCTCACTGTCTTCATCCAACAGCGCTTCCACTGGGAAGAATTCTTCCAAAAAATATCCGCAGTGAGGGCAGCGAGCAGTGTATTCCATTTGCGGGAACCACTTGCCTTTGCTCAGCGGCAACGGTTGGCCGCACTGGGGGCATACCCAATACCGGTGAAATACGCTCCGACGGATCGCTACTAAAGGTACAAGCAGGAAAAACGGGCAGACAAGAATCGCCAGAAGCCAGTAGACATCCTCCGTCCTGTCCATCATAGCAAGACTGGCCATAGCCACCACAAGCATAAGCAGCGGAATCCACCAGCAACGGCGCACGGCAGCTTTATTTGCAGCTTTGTATGTCGCATTATATTCGGATCCCATAAATTCCAGATTTTCCGCAAAATTATCTACAATCTTCACCAGATCGTCCGGATCATCTGTCTCATCCCAGTCAAATTCTTTGTACAATCTGTCCTGGAGCAGAAGCTGGGCGCATTTTTCCCGAATGCGCACCTCACCCCGGGAGAGTGTAACGGTTATCTGCCCGTTTTTATAAGCAGCCGGGTATTGGCATTTTTTCTGAAGGTGCCGGTACAATTTTTCCATATCACACATGGAGAGTCTCCTTTCCGTCTGCGGACGGCTCTGCCGGCAGTCGGCAGAATTTTGATTTTTAGTGGTTAAGAAGCGAACAGCCGTACAACAAACGTAATCCCGGATGCCATGCTGAAAAAGATGTAACCGGCCATAATCACCAAAAAAGCATCCTTGCGGAATGTCATCACACGTTACCTCGTGATAGCTTTTTTACAAAATACAAACTCCCCTCCTCATAGCCGTATTCGGACTGGTTACAGGGATTGCGCTTTTCCTCAAACCCGTCTGCTTTCAGCTGATGATGGATCGGCGTATGTTCATCTTCGCTGTAAAGCACATGGATCAATTCTCCCTGTGTTCCCAATGTGTCCGCAAGGTACCTGTGGGTTTGATGCACTATATCTTTGGAGTATTCAGACAGCGTAAGGATTGGGATCACAATCTTCTCCTTGTGAAACAGACCTGCCTTTTGAAACGAATACTGCATCAGCCCGATGCCAATCCCATCATCCATGATTTCGTAGGCGATTGCATCGCGTTCAGAAGGCTCGCGCAGCTCCCGTTCTGTTTCCAGTATCATACGCCATCTCATGTTTTCGGGGCATATCTCTTTGATACACTGTTCAAGCTGCTGGATGCTTTGAAGTTCTTTTAATGTAATCACAAAGATTTCCTCCCATCATATTTTCGTCAAAACAAAACCAGGAATAAATAAAAATAGTCCTATGTCACAGACTGCTCAACAGGCAGACGGACACAGGACATAAAGTGAGCCCAAAACAGCTGCCTTTGCCATATCACAAGATTTAATTGGCAACAGTGCAGCGAATGAAGTATCAATTTTTGTGTTTGTTCTTTCGGATAAAAGTTATCCATAAAAGTTCCTCTCCCACAATTCAATCAATTTTATTATATCATAAATAGCGGAAATTTTAAATACAGTACCCTTTTGCTTCAATTCGCAGTACCCCTTTGATTTCCGAACGGATTATGAATTTATCACAAAATCATCCATGCGAACTATCATTAAAAAACGAAACCGTTAAAACAGAAATCAAAGAAAATATAGCCCATATCGTTACAATAGTTAAAGCGAGTAAGAAGCCTTTAACCTCTTACCCGCTTTTTGTCGCAACCTGTCTGCCAGCCGTTACGTTAATTTGTTTTCAATGCTGTCTTAACGATGGTTGACTTTTCCCTTTGCTCCTTTTATAAAATATCCCTTCTGTTTCTTATTCTTCTTCCGCCCGGATGAATACCTGCATCTCGCCCTCGCCTCTGTTGGCCCAGGTGAAATAAGGAATCCACTGAAGCTTCACAGCTTCATAGGCAGGTTTGCGGTATACATGGTACAGGCCGCCTGCTTCCTCCGCTTTCATGCGAAGTCCGTCTGTGGTGATGCCCACCATCGGAATGCCCACCTTATCCGTCATGGATGCTTCCGGGTTCGGCTCTGCAGCCAGTTTGCACAGATGCAGGCCCTTTCCGTTATCCGCTTCTTCCATACAGTAAACAATAGGCCCTCTCATCAGCGCCACTTTTCCGATATCTTCTCTCACCCTGCTGTCGGCAGCCAGGACGCGCACTTCCATGGGGAACTCCAGTTCCAGCTTATCGCCGTCCTTCCAGGTTCTCTTCAGATAGAGATATCCATCCTTCACATCACTGCCGTCTTTGGCGCCTTCTTTTCCATCCACCGTATAGGAAGCGCACCAATCCGGAATGCGCAGGGCCAGCGTGAACTCTGTTTCTTCCTCCGCCTTGATCTCAACCGTTACCTTGCCGTTCCAAGGGAAGCCGGAGGTGATGCGGATATCCACCTTTTTCCCGCCGAATTCCTCTTCCAGAACGCTCCCCATGTACAGATGCACATACAGCGTATCCTCAGACTGGGTATATGCATAAGAGGCGATGGAACTCAACAGCCTCGCGATATTGGGAGGGCAGCATGCGCAGCCGAACCATTTCTGGCGTACGGGCTTTACATGGAACTTGCGTTCATCCTTGTGGCAGGCCTCGGGGAGGCACTCCAGCGGATTCACATAGAAGAAGCTCTTTCCATCCAGCGCCATGCCACTCAGAACGCCGTTGTAAAGGGCGCGCTCCATCACGTCCGCATATCTGCTGTCCGCCTTGATCTGAAGCATTCTTCTGGCGAAGAACACCAGGCCGATGGCCGCACATGTCTCCGAATAAGCGGTATCATTGGGAAGATCATAATTGAAGGAGAACGCTTCGCCCATATGGGTAGCTCCAATGCCGCCGGTGATATACATCTTCTTATCCGTGATGTTCTCCCACAGCTTCTCACAGGCCGCATAGAGACTTTCATCCTTCGTCAGCCTGGCCACATCCGCCATGCCTGAGTACAGATAGACCGCACGCACCGCATGGCCCACAGCCTCATCCTGCTCCCGCACCGGAAGATGTGCCTGGTTATAAGCATAGCGCTGTTCCTCTTCATGGCCCTCCTTCACCCGGGAAGGATCCTCCTGGTCATAATAATAGGGCCTCGTTCCTCTCTGATCCACGAAGAAACGGCTGAGATTCAGATATTTTTCATCGCCCGTCTGCTCATAGAGGCGCACCAGGGCCATTTCCGCGATCTCATGGCCGGGATACCCCTTCTTCTTGCCTTCCTCCGGCCCGAAGCAGGAAGCGATATAATCCGCATACCGCTCCGCCGCGCGCAGCAGCTTATCCTTGCCTGTGGCCTGATAATAAGCCACAGCCCCTTCGGTCAGGTGGCCGAAGCAGTACAATTCGTGATTGTCCTTCAGATTGGTGAAAATCTTATCCTGGTCGCTGATAATATAATATGTATCCAGATAGCCGTTCTCCAGCTGCGCTGCACAGACGATATCGATGGCCTCGTCAGCGGTAGCCTCCAGTTCCGGATCCGGATGCTGGGTCAGGGAATACCCCACAGCCTCGATCCATTTGGAAAAATCACTGTCCTGGAACAGGCAGCCATAGAACCGCTCTTCCAGATGATCCATATCCTTGGGAAGCGGCTGGAACTCTAACGGCCATTTCACCGGCTGATAGGAATCCCCCTCTTCCCTTCTCTTCGCATTGAGCCTGCCTGCCACCTTAAAGTTGCGCATGGAAAAACTGGGATCTGCATCCGGGATCCGGTCGTTCAGAGCTTCCCACTGATAAGGGATAACCTCTTTTCTCACCAGCTCCATCTCATTCTTCCAGAACGCATCCGTCACCTGAACCTGTCTCAGGGAAAGGGGCCTGCTGAATTCCTTCTGATCCATTCTTCTCATTCCTCCTTATTTTGTCGCCCGGCCGAAACCATCCTGCGCCGCTTTATTCCCGTTACCTTCACCGGTTGCGCATAAACAATACGTCCAACAGGAAGGCGAACGCCCGGCCTATGAATTATAACCTTTTTTATATCCTATCAGGCGCGGCCTCCCATTTCCATTGCTATTCCGGAAAAGAACATGTATAATATGGAAAACGTATCTGTTTCAAAAGGGAAGCTGACACAGGAGATGGAGGGTGCCATGAGCGCTTATTTTCAACTGATGCAAAGGAGACGGATCCATTCCGCCAATTATATCACCATGATCAATCCCACTCCGCATCCGGATCGGATTCTGGAGGAGCACGATATCCTCTATATGCTCGATGGAACCTGGGAAATCGCGGAAGAAGAAGCCAGCAAGGAAGGCAGCCGGGGAAAAAACATCTATTCCATGCGCACCGACGACCTTCTTTTGCTTCCCGCAGGCCGCCATCACTACGGGGCCGGGCTCTGCTCCGCCAATAACAGGCACATGTATATTCATGTAATTCCCCTGGAATGCGAACAAAGCCGGAATGCTTCACTCCCGCCGCAGGAGACGGATACGGGCATGGTGCGGTTTGCCAGTCTGATCCACTGTCAGGACAATCCCCGCATCAAATCCCTTTTCCAGGAAATCATCGCGGAGAGTTGGAGCAGTTCCTCACTGCGCGAAGACAAGCTCTCCCTGCTTCTCAATCTACTGTTGTGTGAACTGGCGCAGCAGCAGGAAAAGCCGGATTCCTCCCTCACGCATTCCCGCAGCATTCTGGATGAGGCTTCACGCCTGATCCAAACCACTCCGCAGAGTTTTTTCACAGGAAAGGAGCTGGCGGATCGGTTCTTCGTCTGCGAACGCACCCTGTCCAATCAATTCAAAAAGGCATACGGGAAAACCCTGTATGCCTATCAGATGGATGTGAAATTGGAAATGGTTCGCCAGTTCCTTCTGGCGCAGCCGGACGTGAAGCTTCATGAAACCGCGCTGAACTTCGGCTTCTGCGATGAATTCCATCTGAGCCGCACCTTCCGGAAGCGCTATGGGATCTCACCCAGCAGGTACCGGGAACTAAACAGCAAATATCGGGAACTAAATGGTACACACCAGGAGCAGAACGGCAAATATCGGGAACCAAACGGTACACACCAGGAGCAAAACGGCATCCACAGGCCATAAAGAGTCCGGCCTGCGGATGCCGCATGCGGATCAGACGTCCGCCTTTTTGTCCCTTATCTAGTGGAAAGGCTGATTCAATCAGTGCTTTCTCAGATCAGCCCGATCAGTTCCGGAAGGCTGCCGTTTTTCGTAAATACCGGAATCACATCCAAAGGCGCCTGAACCGTGATGGTCTGTCCGCCTTCATAGACCGTCCCGTCGTGTACCAGCGTCCAGGTTGCCCCTGCAGGCAGATAGACTTCTCTCTCATAGCTGTCCTCATACAGAACGGGAGCCACCAGAAGATCGCTTCCGAACATGTACTGTTCCTTCATATCCCAGCAGCATTCCTGTTCCGGAAATTCATAGAACATGGGACGCATCACCGGCCGTCCGCAAGTATGGGCCTCGTCCATCACCTTCCGCGTATAGGGCCGCATAGCCTCTCTGAACTGAATGTATTTCACCAGGGTTTCCGTATTCTCTTCCCCGTAGCTCCATACCTCGTTCGCAGCGCCGGTGGGGTTAAGCCGTTCTCCCGCTTTGTTGAAAAGCGGCGTGGAAGGCACCCTGTCCCCATGCAGACGCATCACAGGGCAGAAGCAGCCCCACTCGAACCAGCGCACCAGCAGCTTCCGGAATCCTTCATCATCCGGATTGCCGCCTGAGAAACCGCCGATATCCGTGGTCCACCAGGGAATCCCTGCAATCGCCATGTTCAGGCCGGCGCATACCTGCCTGCGAAGCGTCTCCCAATCAGAATGGATGTCTCCGCTCCATACGAGCGCGCCATAACGCTGGCTTCCAGCCCAGGCGCAGCGCAGGAGGTTCACCACCTCTTTCTGCCCCGCCTTGGTCTGTCCTTCATAGAAGGTCCTGGCAAAGGCCTGCGGATAGAGATTGCCAACCTGGGCGGCAGAGCCCAGATAATACCGGTAGTTGTCAAAATCATATCCCGTAAATTCCGGTTCCGCCTCATCCAGCCAGAACACCTGGATTCCTTTGTCATAATAATTCTTCTTACACTTCTCCCAGACATATTCCCGGGAACGGGGATTCGTAGCGTCGAAAAAGCTGCTGTTTCCATTATAGAGCATGGCGATATCCACGCCCTTTTCTGTCTTTAGCAGAAGCCCCTTCTGCTTCATTTCCTCATAGTTCTCGCTGCGCATATCCACCTGCGGCCAGACGGAAACCATGAGTTCCATCCCCATCTCCTTCAGTTCCTTCACCATAGCGTCCGGATCCGGGAAGAATTCCTCGTCAAACCTGTAATCGCCCATTCTCGGCCAGTGGAAGAAATCGCACACAATCACGTCTACAGGGATATTTCTTCTCTTGTATTCCCTCGCCACTTCCAGCAGTTCTTCCTGGTTCCAATAACGGAGCTTGCACTGCCAGAAGCCCAGGCCATACTCCGGCATAACGGGAGCTGTTCCGGTGGCTGCCGCATATGCGCATTCGATTTCATCCGGCGTATCCCCAGCCGTGATCCAGTAATCCATCTGCTTCGTGCTCTCCGCATACCATTCGGTGGTGTTAGAGCCGAAGCTCACACGGCCGATGGCCGGATTGTGCCATAAAAATCCATATCCCAGATCCGACAGGACAAAGGGCACGCTCGCCTGGGAATTGCGGTGCGCCAGTTCCAGATTGCAGTTCTTCACATTCAGGATATCCTGCTGATACTGTCCCATTCCATAGAGTTTTTCCTTGGGATTGGACGCAAAGGTCACGGTCAGGCGATAATCTCCGCCGATAATGGGCTTGAAAAAGCGGTTCTTCCGATCCAGCGCACCGCCCCTTCCCCTTTCCTTTAAAAGCAGTTCTCCCTTCTGATTATAGAACGCAATATCACAACTTTTGCTCCAATCATCCACCGTCAGAACGGCAGTGATCTTTCCGTTCACAATGCGGGCGGTGTATTCCTCCACCTGGATCTGCGCTTCCGTCTCCTTTGCGGGAAGCAGCGCATAATCCGTATCCTCCAATTCTCCCAGCACCGTAGAGCGGACGCGGAAGCTGTTCTCTCCCCAGGGCTGGATGGAAAGCACTTCGCCATCCCAACGATAGACGAGCGCGTTTCCTTCCTGACTCATCGTATACATTCTGTTACCCTCCTTTTATCTTAACGTTTTTTCTATTTTACTCACTTTTTATTCTAATTTCTTTACGAATATTGACCGTTTTCTCTTATATCCTGACCTTTTCTATATTTCTGCGGGGTAACATGATAATATTTCCCGAATTCCGTGGTAAAATAGTTCCCGCTGCCAAAGCCCACATCCAGAGCGATCTTTCCCACCGGATCATCCGTTTCCATCAAAAGCCGTTCCGCCTTCTGCAGGCGCACCCTCTGGACATACTCCACAAATGTCATATGAAAGTTCTCCCTGAAAAAACGGCAAAGATAGCCTTCACTCATGGACAGATACTCCGCCAGGCCGCCGAGAGAAAGCTTCTGTCCATAGTTTGCCTCCACATATTCCACGATCTGCCGGATCACCCTGCTTTTTCTGGTTCCTGTTCTGGGGACACGCATCTGATCCGTCCGCAGCTGCAGCATGAGATAGACCACCTGCAGGAGGAAGGCGCGCAGAAGGATTTCATATCCCTTCTCCTTCTTTTCAAACAGCAGATAGATTCGGTTTAAAAGGCGAAACAACTCTTCCTGCTCCTTTCCCTTTCCCGAAATCAGGAGATATCTCTTTCCCTCCCCCAAAAGCAGCGGACGCAGATATTCCTGCTCTATCCTGTCGTTTCCAATTCCCGAAAGGAAGCTGTAATCAAAAACCACTGCCCGAAATTCCAGATCGGTTCCAAAACAGTCATGCGAGCCATGCAGCGCATTGGGCTTAATCAGAAGCACATCCCCTTCCTCGATGGCGAATTCTTCCCCTTCCACCTGAAAATTAGCCCTGCCTGAGGTAATAAAGAAGATCTCCGTCTCCGGATGCCAGTGATAATACAACGGCATCTGCGCGCCTTCCTCCACCTTCGTCTCATAGACGCTCACCGGAAAAAGGAAATCCCCGTGCTGCCGCCGCTCCCGCAGGGGCCTTACGGCATCCGCAGGCTTTTCTGTTCTGCCCATTCTCTCCCTATTCCTCCCCATCCCTATTGCGGGCAGGAACCTGCGCATCCAGCAATTCCTTTAACGCCCAGTCATCCTGATCGATCCACACGTCCTCTTCCTGGGCAGATAAGCCCAGATATTCCCGGAGCGTGCATGGGTCGTCGCTGTTATTCCATTCTTCCACATAGGCATCTATTTCCTCAAAAGGAATTTCTCCTGCTAAATACCGTTCTTTGAATTTCATTTCTTCCCCTATCTGCGCGCTTCGGCGCGACTATGAAATCAGGGAGCGCAAACGCGGTTTTTCCTTTCCATTTGCCTCCCCATCCAATGTTTCCTGGCTCTCGTCTTATTTTCCACGGATGCCGGCCCGTTCTTCCAGAAACCGTCTCACTCTTCCGGCTTCTTCTTCCTCATAGGGAAAAGAAAGCCGGTGCGCCACAATCCGGGCAAGCTCCTCAAAATAATCCACCATCCCAAACAGGCCTTCCCACATCTTTCCCGCATCCCCTCCCGGGAATGCAGCGCGCACCCGGGCCATCTCTTCTTCTGTCAGGAAGCGCTCCAAATACTTTTCATGCGCCCCGCAGGATACCCGGAAAGCATGTTCTGTCCCGATTTTCCATGTGACCATCTTAAGGAACATCCCTCCCATGCCGTCCTGCAGATGATATCTGGCATAGTTGAACTGATTCCGGCACAGCCCCTTGGCTACATAGAGGCTGAGCCAGCGGAATTCATTGCAGACATCCTGATACTCCTTCAGAGAGGGCTTTCTGACATAGTACGCCTCATTCCCTTCCACCTGCCGCAGCCAGTCAAAACCGTCCTTGTCAAGCAGAATCCGTCTGGGTTCCGCATTCTGCGCAGCATCCTCTGCATTCTCCAGATCATAAAGGGTAAAATCGATCCGATTCCCGTCCTCATACTGAACCAGACAGTGATAGGCCTGTCTGCCATCATAATCGTAGGGATGGGAATACCAGTCGTCTGGAAACTGCGCGATGAGCACCTTCCCATATGCCGAAATCCAGCTCCGATCCCGGGTAAATTCCCGCACATCCCGCACGAACCAAACAATATCGATATCGCTGTATGCATCATGCAGCGCATCCTTATCAGCGCGCGAGCCGTCCAGGGCCGCCGCCCGGATCCGCTCATCCGTCTTTGCAAAATGCATAAGCCTTTCTAGCATCTCTTCCGGCGTCATTCTTCCATCCCCCTTATATTTTTACCTTCGTCCATTTGCCCGAACGGAACCGGATGCTCGTAAACAGGAAACGGGCCAACTGATCCGCACATACGCCGAACCAGATGCCGATGATCCCAAGGCCCGCCGTATAGCAGAACAAGTAACTTGCCGCCGGACGGATGAGGGTGACGCTGATGGTGGAAGCGACCGTCGTAAATAGGACATCTCCCGCCCCCCGAAGGCATCCCATATAAATTACCTGGCCGATCTGTAGCAAAACCACCACCACGATCACGCGCATGATCTCCTCACCGATGGCGATGATTTCCGGTTCAGTGAAGAACAGCCCGTATAGGAATCTACCGCAGGTCAGATACAGTACGGCCAGGATCACCGCGATGATCCTTCCGATCCTCTGACAGATATGCCCGTATGTTTTGGCCTTCTCCACATCCTTCTGTCCCAGGCTCTCGCCGATCAGCGCCACAGCCGCCACCTGCATGCCGTCTCCAAAGGAAAAGGACAGGCTCATCACATTCATTCCCACCTGATGGGCCGCAAAGGCCGCTGTTCCCATCTTGGCGGCCATCACCGCAACGGACAGAAAGCCCACCCGCATCAGCAGCTGTTCCACCAAAACGCTGCTTCCAAGCTTCACCATGCCCTTTGCAATCTCGAGCGTAGGCCGCAGCTTTTCCTTCCATATATAGATAAAGCTAATAAATCCATCCTTCTTGCATGCGGAGACAATGCTCATCACACAGCCCACAGCGCTGCCGATGACAGTCGCGATGGCCGCACCTTTGACGCCCAGCTTGGGGAAGCCAAAATTGCCTCCGATCAGCAGATAATTAAAAAACACATTCACCAGATTGGCGGTCACATTGGTTTTCATGGATATCTTGGTATTTCCAGCCCCTCTCTGCGCCGCGTTCACCGTCAAGGATACCACCGTAAAGCCAATATAACCCATAATGATCCGGAAATAATCCACCGCCTCCGCATGGGAATCCGCCTCTGAGCCGCACAGACGGATGATCGGATCCGCAAAGATGACGCAGACTGCGCTCACCGCCACTGTCATGCAGACCGTAAAAATGCAGGAACCCACCAATACCTGATTGGCCTCTTTTCGCCTGCCTTCCCCCTTACGGCGCGCAACCAGCGCGGATACCGCCACATTCACGGCAGTAAACGCTGCCAGGCCGATGAACTTGGGCTGTGTGGTAAGCCCTACCGCCGCCACCGCATGCGCTCCTACCTGGCTCACCATGAGAGAGTCCACCATGCCGATCAGCGCCACGAAAAAAGACTCCAACACGGAAGGCCATGCCATCTGAAGCACCGTCTGTACCTGTTCTTTCCCGTATTTTTTCATTGCCCCCTATATGCGGCCTGCTTAAGCCGCCTCTTCCTCCTTTTTCTGTTCTGCAATTTCCCTTCTTTTCTATCCATTCAGCCTTAAACAGGCCGTTTTCCCTTCTTCCGTTCCGCCCTTAATGCGCTTCCTGCTGCCACAGTCTCACCTTTCCGCGCAGCCACTCTGCCCATCTGTCGATCCCCTCACCCGTTTTCGCGCTGATAGGAATGACTTCGATATCCGGATTCAGCTCCCGCACCCGCCGGATGCATTCTTCCAGGTCAAAATCAAAAAAGGGAAGCACATCGATCTTATTGATCAGAAGCACCTGACAGATGGAAAACATCAGCGGATATTTAAGCGGCTTGTCATCTCCCTCCGGAACGCTTAAGATCATGGCATTCATGACCGCTCCCGTATCGAATTCCGCCGGGCAGACCAGGTTCCCCACATTCTCCAGAATCGCCAGATCCACGTCCTCCGTCCCCAGAGCCTCCAGCCCCTGCCTCGTCATATCCGCATCCAGATGGCACATCCCTCCCGTGTGCAGCTGCACCGTCTTCACCCGCGTCCTGGCAATCCGGGACGCATCCACGTCCGAATCGATATCCGCCTCCATCACGCCAATCCGAAATTCATCCTTCAGAAGCGCTAACGTTTTCTCCAGAGTGGTCGTCTTTCCCGCTCCCGGAGAGGACATCAGGTTCAGAAGGAATGTCCCTTTCTTCTTCAAGTCCTCTCTCAACAACTCCGCCTGACGGTCATTATCCGCAAATACGCTCTGTTTTATCTCATATACCTTCACCATACCGCTCTCCCATTCTGCCATTTCGGCCCATTCGGGAACGTTCCACCAAAACTGCAGCGCTTCAGCCAAATCCAGATCACTGCCTCAAACCTGGGCCCTGCAGCGGACGCTTCCCGAACGATTCTTGCTATTTGTAAATTATACCTCTCAATCCTTGCAAGGTCAATAAATCAACCGGAAGCTGTGCGCGCTGACGGAAGGATACAGTTACTGCTCACGGGGAGGGGGAGAAAGGGGAGGTTGGGGCGCAGCCGGTATCTTCTTTTCGGGGGCACGCTCGCGCTCGGCTAAAAACGTAGCAGTACATAACGGGCCAAAAGACGGCCCGTAAGTACT
>USKC01000035.1 GCA_900555195.1 uncultured Lachnospiraceae bacterium | reverse complement strand
GTTTTGCCTGGAACCGCACGCTGGAAACCGCTTTTACCCAGACCCCGGATATCAACTTTGTAATCTCCGCCGGTGACCAGGTAAACAAGACAGGTAAGCCGAAGGAAGAAGAATATGCCGCCTATCTGTTCCCGAAAGCGTTAAAGACGGTTCCTGTAGCCACTACCATTGGCAATCATGATTCTCTGAATGCGGACTATGCTTACCATTTTTATAATCCCAATCCCACCGACAACGGACTGACTGAGGCTGGCGGCGATTACTATTACTCCTATGGAGATGGGCTCTTCATCGTACTCAACACCAACAATTATAATGTTGCTGAACATGCTGAGACGATCCGGGAAGCAATTGAATCAGATCCGGGCGCTGCTTGGAGGGTTGTTACCATCCATCAGGATATCTACGGTTCCGGCCTGGATCACTCAGACACAGATGGTATGATCTTAAGAACACAGCTTACGCCCATCTTTGACAGCTATGACATCGATGTAGTTCTGCAGGGCCATGACCATACCTACAGCAGAACAAAGATGCTTTACGGCGACGGACAGGTTCATTCCGGCTATGAATTCCGTCTCAATGAGGATGGTTCCGATTATGACTGGGATAACGCCTACAGCCTTGCCACCGGAGAAGCCATCCCGCTCGCTCCCGAAGAAGGGGATGCAGAAGGGGAAGCAGCCCTGGCCGCTTTCCAGGCAGACAACAACTGCTATACCATCGAGAATACCACAGGCAACACCGTTGTGGACCCTAAGGGTATCCTGTACATGACTGCCAACTCCGCTTCCGGTTCTAAATATTATGAGCTGATCGGAACGCAGCAGGATTATGTTGCCAACCGCAGCCAGAACTGGCTTCCCAGCTATTCCATCATCACCATGACCGAGAACAGCTTCCAGATTGACACCTATCAGATTCTGAACGACGGCTCGGTTGAAAGCATTGACGATACATTCACGATCATCAAAACCGGGAACTAAAGATGGAAAAAGTTCGGTTCGGCGGGCAGCCCTCCAAATGGATGGCTGTCCGCATCCTTTTGCTTGCAGCAGCAGGGATAGGACTGGTGCTGTTTACCATTTGGCTCAATCAGGTGGAAAAGGTTCCACTGATTTCACGGGAGGGGCAGACCTTTGAAAAAGCCGTGGTCACCTCCATCATTCAGGATAATATGACGGAGACGGGAACCCGTGTTGGAGAACAGGTCGTAGAAATTCAGCTCCTTACCGGGGAGAAAAAGGGCGAATTCCTTCAGGTAACCAGCAGCGCCGGTTTCCTCTTCGGCGCGCCCTGTACTCCAGGAATGAAGGTAATCGTCATGCAGAGCGTGGCGGGAGATACAACTATAGCCAGTGTTTATTCTCAAGATAGGGAGTGGGTAATCTATTTATTTGGAATTCTGTATCTGGTGGTTCTTGTCTTGGTTGGCGGAAAACAAGGCATTAAGGGAGGGATTGGCCTAGTATTCACATTTTTTTCCATTCTTCTGTGGTATCTTCCCATGGTATACCGCGGCTACTCGCCTTTCTGGTCCGCCATATTTATTTGCATCATTACCACGCTGGTGACTATGTTATTGATCGGTGGTTTCACTAAAAAAACGGTAGTAGCCACCATCGGCACAGTTGGAGGTGTGTTGACCGCCGGTATCGCCGCCACACTGTTCAGTCTAGCTTCAGGCATCACCGGATATAACGTATCCGATATCGAGACGCTGATGACTCTTTGGAATGTATTGGATATTCAGGTGGGAAGCCTTCTTTTCTCCGGTCTGCTGATCTCCAGTCTTGGAGCCGTTATGGATGTGGCTATGTCAATTGGCAGTTCCATGAGTGAAATCCTGGCTCAGAATCCGTCTCTGGGACGCAGAGATCTTCTGCGTGCCGGAATCCGGGTAGGACGCGATATGATGGGGACTGACAGCAACACCCTGATCCTGGCATTCGCAGGAAGCAGTCTGAGCATGCTCCTTCTGGATTATTCCTATTCCCTGCCTTACCGGCAGATCATTAATTCCAATAATATTGGCATTGCCGTCATGCAAGGTCTGGCCGGTAGCTTCGGCGTAGTGCTTTCTGTGCCGATCACGGTGGCTGCAGGGGCTTTCCTGTATACGGCCCACAGACAAAAAGCTGTGGCGCAAACGGATGCAGAATCTGCTGATACCGAATGACATCCCAAATCAATCATTGTTTATAATTCCGTCCTTACTTTCCCACAACACATAACGGGCGTCCTATTTTCGGAACGCCCGTTGTGTATTTCTTTCCTGTATTCCTTTTTGCGGTTAGCAAATCCCGTAGAATTGCTGCCATACAGCCTCCCTTTCTTCATAAAAAAAGCCGCATGAGACCTCCAATCACAGAGACTGCCACCAGCGCGTATGCCACCAAATACTGTGCCCTTTCCTTTGCTTTGATAAAAAGAAGAACACCTGCCACACTCAAGAAGCCAAACGCCCAGGAAATCATCTGCTCTACCACATAATTCGTAGGAAAGCTGGTGGCACCTAGGTAGGCGATAAACAGCCCCCAAACCGTCAAGAAATAATACAACCCCTTCTTAACTGACATGCTTTTCACCAAAAATAGCAGAAGAAGTCCCGTAATGCTGATAACACTCATTGCTACAAACATGATCATCAATAATCCCAATGCCATTTTTTCCTCCTTACCGGAACGCCTTTTGCGCTCCTGTCTTTTCACTTTTTCTATCTGTTCACACTTTAACATGAAAAGCTGAAGAATATTTGCAGGCATTTCTGAAGAATTCTGAAGATATGAAAAAGCGTGTCTTGGACACAAGGATGGTATTCTATCCGGATTTCGGTAAGCAGCCTCATTCAATCCTCAATTCCACCTGAATTTCAAACTGTCCCTCTGCCCGCCTAACCTGTACGCCCCCTTCTCCGGCCACCCGGCGCATGTTTTCAAGGCCGAGCCTATGGCTGTCTCCCACAAATGTTTGCCTTTGGGCGATGCCATTTCTCTGGAGCAGGCACAGAGACTTCCCTTCCGTCCATATGGTCAGTTCCACTTCCTTTTCCGGATCCGCATACTTTTCTACGTTGGAAGCCAAGTTATCCAGAACCCGTCTCAGCCCATATATATCCAGCTTTCCGCCAAGATGGCCGCAACCGTTCAGATCTATCCGCAGGAGAAACCGCTCCTCTAGAATTTCTTCCCATTCCACCACAAGCTGCTCGGCCAGAATCCGTATGTCTTCCACTTCTTCCCGGATTCCGCCTTCCCATTCCACCAACTGCTTCGTGAGTTCCCGAATTTGCCCGGCTTTTCCCTCAACCAGATCCAAAAATGCTTCCATTTCCTGCGCAGTCATTTCTTTCCCCCTCAGAAATTCCGCATAGGAAAGCATCGAAGTGAGCGGAGTACGGATATCATGGGAAAGCGAGCGGACCCATGCTTCCCTCTCTTCCTGCAATTCTCTCTCCTTGCGTGACAGTTCTCTCTGAGACGCAGCCAGATAATGGATGCTCTCCGCCAGCCGGGTCAGTTCATCTTCCCCTTCCAGCGGAATCCGGCAGTTCATTTCATTTGCTTCCAGCTCCTTAATTCCCTGGATGATCGTCTTCAAATAGGCCAGACGCTGTCCCAGCAGGAACAGAAAGAGGCAGATGAAAATCAAGGACACGGCGATCAGGCAGATGCTGCCAAGCCAGACATCAAATACCGCGGACTGCTCCTCATTCAATGCGATCCCTCTTCCCATCAGATAAGTATCCGCAATGGAAGAAGCGGTAAAATAAAGAAAACAGAACACAAAAACCGAGATCAAGAGGGAAATCGCCAGGAATTCCAGGATCTCACCTGCAAGTCTCCGTCCCTTTTCTGTCCGTCTCTCAATCCACATAATATCCCTTTCCCCAGGCCGTCTTGATATATCTGGGATTTCTTGTATCTTCCTCCAGTTTCTTTCTCAGGTTCTTGATATGCGTCATGACGGTCCCGTCTCCCACCGCCTCTTCTTCCCACACGCTCTGATAAAGGTTTTCAATGGAAAAAATCTTCTTCCGGTGCGTAAGAAACAGTTCCAGAATCCGATACTCCGTATAAGTCAGAGGGATCACCTCATCCCCCTTTCTGACCGATTGGCCGTCCCGATCCAGGTAGAGCTCCTTATACCTGATCCCAGATGCGCTCTCTTCCTCTGTTCCGCCGCTGCCGGACGCAGCCGTTTTTCCTTCCCCATTCGTTCCGCCGCCCTCATTCACCCCTATCGGGCTGGAGTAGCTGCGCACCCTGCGAAGCAAGGCCCTGATCCGGAGAAGAAGCTCCGTGTTGGAAAACGGCTTTACCACATAATCATCCGCCCCTGCCGCAAACCCCATGGCCTTATCCGACTCGCCCGAATAGGCGGTCAGGAAAATCACCGGCGCGTGATACTTCTTTCTGATCTCCAGGCTCGCAGCGAATCCGGACATAACAGGCATATTCACATCCAGGATATACAGGTCTATCGTCTCATCCGCCTTTTGGGCCGCCTCCTGTCCGTCCCGGGCGGTTATCACTTCATATCCTTCCTGTTCCAGGTACAGCTGCAGCACCTCGCGGATCTCCCTTTCATCATCCGCCACAAGAATCCTGTCTTTCTTATCCCCCATACGCATTCTCCTTTTTTACAACAAACCGCTTGCGCCATTCGCCCGTGATGAAGCGTCTCCCCAGCATCAAGCACCTGGTCACATTGTCCCCCACCATGCAGACCCACACCCATTCCAGCCCTGTATGGAAAATCAGCACGCAGATACAGGTTCCCACGATCCGGACTCCCCACATGGAAAAAATGGACATGAAGAAGGGCGCCTTCGTATCCCCAATCCCGTTAAAGCATCCTTCCAGAATGATCAGTGCGGCATAGACGGGCTCGGAGACCGCCACGATCTTCAGAACCGTTTTGCCTCCCGCTATCACCTGCGCATCCTCCGTAAAAATAGACATCATCACTCCGGGGAACAGAAACAGCAGCGCTCCCGTCACCGTCATCAGACAGACCGCAATGGCGACGATGAGCCGGGTAACCTGCCTGAATTCTTTCTCATCCCGCCTTCCGAGCGCATTTCCCGCCATGGTGGACGCTGCCGCCTGCATTCCGTATCCCGGAATATAGAAAGCCTGTTCCGCCGTGATAGCGATGGAATGCGTGGCAAGGGCCAATGTCCCCAGCCTCGTAACCAGGGAAGTAAAAACCACCTGTCCCAGACAGGCGCTGACGCGTTCCATCGCCACCGGCAGGCCAATGCGCAGACATTTGGCGGCCAGGCGTCCGTTAAATCTAAGCCCATATCCCTTCGGCGACAGGGTTTTATTTCTGCAGTAAACCAGGATCATGAAAATTCCTCCCGCTATATAAGCCACTGCAGTTCCGATTGCCGCGCCGATAACGCCCAGGCCTGCGCCGGGAATCAGGATGCGGATATTCCCTATATGCGCATATCTGGTATCATAGATCAGAAGAAAATTAAATACAATATTGGTTAGATTCATGATTACATTCGCCACCATGGGGCTTTTCGTATCCCCGGTTCCGCGCATGAGCGCGCCGAGAATGATGGAAAATGCCCGAAAAACCATCGGCGCACAGATGATCCCGAAATACAGGGAGGCATCCCGGTGCAGCCCTTCTTCCGCCCCCAGCCAGGAAGGGAGATACGGGCTGATTCCCACCATCAGGATCCCCAAAACCGATCCGAGGAATGCAGAAAAATACAGCGCCTGAACGCCGAATTCCCTCGCTCGTTCTTTTTCCCCAGCACCGATGGATTCCGCCACACAGGAAAGCACACCGATGCCCATGGCGAACAAAGGTGCATTTACCAGCCAGGTCATCGTGCTCGTCAGCCCCACCGCAGCGGAAGCCTGTGCGCCTATTCTTCCAACCATAGCCGTATCGATATACTGCACCAGTGTCTGCAGCGCCTGTTCCACTATGGCAGGCCAGGACAGATAGAAAACCGTCCGGAACAGCTGTGCGTTTTTCTCATAAAATGACGCGATCCTATTTCCCATTTTCCTTCATTCCTTTATCCTTTGTTCCTTTATCCTTCGTTCCTTTATCCTTCGTTCCTTTATCCTTCGTTCCTCTGTTCTTCGCCCCTATGCCCTTTCCTCCCCGGTTCCGGTATCCTCTGCCTTCCCTGCCGCAGCCTCCATCGCAGCGGCCCATTCCCGCCTGTAGGCCCCAAAGGCTTCGTCCTGAGGATTAATCTGAAGCACATAGGATATCCTGCCCTGCACAGCCTGCATATAGGCCTCCTCTTCCTCCGGAAGCGGAGCGCGCCCCCAAAGGCGCTCCAGATGCGCAAAAACCCCGTATTCCATACAGTAGTAAATCTCCTGTCGGAGTTTTCTGCGATACGAAGCTGGCACCTGCGGCTTCTCATTCACCACGATTCCCGTAACCGTCTGCCGCATCCCGTCGTGAAGCAGCCGTGTTTTCGCATCATTCAGTTCAAACCCCATGTCTTCCAGAAAATGTTTCGTTTTCCAATAGACAGCTTTGGCATCGAACTCTCCTGAAAAAATCAGATCATCGCAATAACGGGTATAAAGGATTCCCCTCTGTCCGCACCAGGATCCCATGGACTCATCAAAGGGCTTCATCACCAGGTTGGATATCGCGGGAGATGTAGGCGCTCCCTGAGGCAGCCTGTCATAATAACAGCAAAGATGTGCGAGCAGTCCCGCCGCCGCAGGAGGAAACAGCTGCGCGGGAAACGCAAAGGCATAAACCCGAGGGAACAGGATATTGTCAAAGAAATTCCGTATATCCAGTTTTAGGATCTGTCTCCCGCGTTCTCTTCTTCCCCCGGCGGCCCCTGCCGTCGCATGGACGGCCGCATGCTCCTTAAGGCCCAGGCCGCGGCGGTATGCATAGGCGTACGAAGAGACCTCTCTCCCATCCAGGCAGTGATGCAGAATATTTCTCTGCACGCTTTTAAGGAGCGGATCCGGAACCAAAAGCCGTCTGCTGCCGCCGTCCCTTTTGGGAAGGCTGGCCATATGATAATGGCGGTGCGCCTGATTGCTCAAAGCATACAAGAGGGACAGCTGTTTCTCTTCGCTCATCTGCGCCCTGCTCTTTGCAGGGAGCAGCTTCAGTGACAGAATGAATTCCCTGATCTGCTCCTTATCCGCATATTTCCAAATCTGCTCCCGCGCCATCTTCCTCCCCCTTTCTTATGGAGAGTTCCGTAACCGGACTTTCCGAGCACATATTTACAGCAAAACACTTTATTATATGGAAGGAAATTTCATTTCCTAAGGAAATTTCATTTCCTAAGGAAATAAAATTTCCTTTCGTATAAAAAAAGGCTGCAAGCAGCCTTTTTTTATATCAAAAGCCGGAAGGCCGGCACCAACCATCGATTCCGCAGAATGCGGAAAGGTACAGCCGCAGGCGGCAACACAATCAGCGAAGCAGATTGTGGGACGTACCTTGGAGCAGGCTGCGGTGCAGGCTTGCCTGCCTCATGGGGTACGAAACATTCCCGACGGCGACTCGCCGCCGGTCCGGCCAGGATTCTCCTGCCAGTTATCACTGCCGGCCTTTTCCGGAAGTTCAACTCCTCTTACAGCATCGTCCTGCGAAGGGTCTGTCCATCCAAAGCGCTCAGATAAGCGGGCGCGATATCAAATACGGTCTTGCAGCCCTTCTGCCCTTCCTTTGCCATGCGGTACGCCGCTCTCGCATATGCGACCAGAACGGAGGAAGTAAAAGCAGGGTTGGAGTCCAGCTTCAGGCTGTATTCAATCACGTTGCCATATTCCTCTTCCCATCCCGTTTTCCCTGTCCGGATGACAAAGCCTCCATGCGGGATCCCGCTGTGGTTCGCTTTCAGTTCTTCCATGCTGATAAAATGCACCGTGGTATCATAATCCGCAAAATAATTGGGCATGGTCTTGATCTCTTCTTCGATCCTTGCCTTATCCGCCCCTTCTTCTGCCACAACGAAACATTCTCTCGTATGCTTCTGACGGGTGGTCAGATCCGGATTCTGGCCGGAACGCACGCTTTGAAGCGCCTCTTCCACCGGAATCGTGTACTGTCTCGCATCCACCACGCCTTCAATCCGGCGGATCGCGTCAGAATGTCCCTGGCTGACGCCCTTTCCCCAGAAAGTATAATCCTTGCCGCAGGGAAGGATCGCATTGGCATACAGCCGGTTCAGCGAAAACATGCCCGGATCCCATCCGCAGGAAATGATCCCCACCTTACCGCTTTCCTTCGCAGCCGCATCCACAGCCTCGAAATGTTCCGGTATTTTCGCATGCGTATCAAAACTGTCCACCACATTGAAATACTTCACAAATTCCGGCGTCTGAACAGGCAGGTCGGTTGCGCTTCCCCCGCAAAGGATCAACACATCGATTTTATCCTGCATCTTCACAGCTTCTTCCACCGGATACACGGAAACGCCTTCCGTCAAAATGGATACTCCTGCCGGATCCCTCCGCGTAAACACTGCAGTAAGCTCCATATCCTCGTTCTGGCGGACAGCACATTCCACGCCCTTTCCCAGGTTTCCATAGCCTAAAATACCCAGTCTTATTTTTTCCATCCTTATCCTCCAATCCAAAGCGCCCTGGCGCCAAACAAATACGCGTTCTGCCGCCGGAGTTGAAAGTCAATCCCTCATCCGGCCTGACACTATTTTAGTATATACTAAAAACAGCCTGAAGAAAAGCCCCTCAAAAATGCGGCGGATTGTTCTATACAGGCCGCCTGGTCTGGCACATCGAAATGCTCAATCGCCAGGTATCCGTCGTATCCCCATTCCTTTAGCATGCCGATCAATTCTTTCAAAGGCAGATATCCGCTGCCCGCAGGCGTCTGTCCCAACCCCTTGCAGAAGGTTCCGCACACAGAAGGATTCAACGCCCGATCCTTGCAGTGGACATGCACAATATACTCCTTAAGCAGCCGCGCCGCAGCCACAGCGTCTTCATCGCTGAAAGCGAAATTTCCCATATCCAACGTATAGCAAAGGCCGGGGACGTTTCTCATAAACCAAAGCAGCTGGTTTATCCTCGCAAACGGCTGTGTAAACCCGTCAAAATCCTCCAGCGTGATTTTCACTCCCAACCGGGACGCATACGCCGTCAGATCGGCCAGCGCCCTTTGCATCCTGCGAACGGGCTGGCTGTTTTCCATAAAACGGGCGGTATCCGCATACGTTTTGCTGCAGGCGGACAGTTCTGCCGCCTCCTGGCTATTCAGCTCTCCCGGAACGAACAGCACCTGAGCAGTTCCCAGATCAGATGCTGTCTCCAACAGCTTCTTCGCCTCTGACAAATCCGCGTTTCCAGGGAAATCAAAGAACTGATAGAAACAGCTCACCGCAAGTCCCGATTCCTGCAGCATGGGACGGATGGATGTCTCCTCCCGCGCAAATCTCCCATATTCCATCTCCACCCCATCAATTCCCAGCCTGCGGCAGAACTTTAGAAGTTCCTGAACAGACCTGCCGGTCTGCTCATGCGCCTGTAGTATATGGTCATAAAAGACGGATAACTTCATGCCTTCCCCTCCTCAATCGGCATCTCCACAGCCGTGTTGTCCTGCGGCCCGGGCCTTCTTACTCCCGGGACGCACCAATGCACTGCATTCCTGATAATTCTCTGCACATAAGGTATCTTATAATTGGGATATTCCTCATGGCCGGGCTGGAAGTAAAAGATTTTTCCGAATCCACGGGAAAATGTGCATCCACTGCGAAAAACCTCCCCTCCTGCAAACCAGCCTGTGAAAATCACATCATCCGGCTTAGGAATATCGAAAAATTCCCCATACATCTCCTCCTGCGGAATATCAAACCATTCCGGAATCCCCTGTGCGATCGGATGGGAAGGGCAGGTATTAAAAAGCCGCTCCCGATCCCCATGACGCCATCTGAGCGTCATCGTCGTCCCCAAAAGCCGCCTCATAATTTTGGAATAATGGCCTGAATGGAGCACCACCAGGCCCATTCCCGCCAGCACATGGCGCTGCACACGTTCCGCAACGCGATCCTCGAATTCCTCCTGAAGCATATGGTTCCAGAATACCAGCACATCCGTGCCGGCGAGCACTTCTTCCGTCAGCCCATGCTCCGGCATGTCAAAGGTGGCCGTCCGAACCTGCAGTTCTTCATCCTCCCTTAAAAATCCAGCAAGGCATTCATGAATTCCTTCCGGATATATCTTTCTGACGGTTTCTTCCGTCCGCTCATGCAGAAATTCATTCCATACTGTAACGTGAATCATTTTACTCCTATCTGCGCGCTGTTACGCCTCTCTGTCCCCTCATTTTGTTTCAGGATGCAATCATTCAAAGTAAGAACCCAGATACCCTTTTGTGCGAGCAACCATTTCGTCAAACAGCTTCCTCGCGTCCCCGATGGGAAGCGGCATATTCGGATCCATGAGAAATGCCCGGAACGCTTCTTCCAGATCTCTGTTTTCTGCCGCCTGGCTGATGAGCTCCTGAATGCCGCATATCCTGGATACAAGAGGATAGACCGAATCCGGAATCGGCCCCGCATAGACCGGCCGAACCCCGCCTGCGCAGAAGTGCGCGTTCGTCTCCACAACGGCTCCAACCGGAAGATTGGGGATCTGTCCCTGGTTCGGAATGTTCACATTGGTCACCATTTCCCTCAGGCCTAGCAGCGCGCGCATCTGCTGGACGCCTTCTTCCCCGGTCTGGCTGATCGTAATCTGTTCTTCTCCCGTGTAAAGCCGCATGCTCCTGGCAAGGCGATCCTGCAGATCCTTCTTTCTCCAGGATACGGGCGTCAGGGTGAATCCCCAGTCCAGCGCTGTTTTGGGATCCTTCAGGTACCAGCTGCCCGGGCAGAATTCCGCCAGATGCCTGTCTCCTGCCGCCGCAATGACGCCGAAGCGCAGGAAGAGATCCATCTTCACCCGCTCCTTGCTGTCAAAATAGCGGTTCATCCAGTTTTCATCCGTTTTCTCATAATAGCCTTCCTGAGCGTATTTGCGGCAGAACTCCTCATAGAGGGGATAAATATCTATATTTTTATATCTGGCCGAAGGCAGCCAGGTGAAATGATTCACCCCTACCACATTTACCTTTATCTCTTCTCTCTCCACTCCCTGGATCTGCGCCCTCTCCTTCAGCACGCCTGCAAGCAGCTTCTGGGTCCCGAATACTTCATGGCAGCAGCCGAACGCCTTGATCTGCGGAAAAACACGGTAAAGCGTCTTGACGCACAGCGTCATGGGATTGGTATAGTTAATGACCCATGCATCCGGGCAGAACGTCCGGATCGCTTCCGCGAACTCTTCAAACATGGGAATCGTGCGCAGGGCCCTCATCAGCCCTCCCGGTCCCGTCGTATCCCCTACAGACTGATAGATCCCGTATGCTTCCGGCGCATGCACATCGCTTTCCATCTCATCAAAGGTTCCCGGCATGATTGAAATCACCACAAAATCTGCGCCCTTAAGAGCCTCTCCCAGAGTATCCGCAGTCCGGTAATCCCAGGAAGAACGGCATTCCTCCAATTCCTTCATCCGGTTTCCGATCACCGCATTCCTTTCTGCTGCCTCCCGATCGATGTCATAGAGGAGCACCTTTCCGCTCATATCCTCCACCGCTGCCAGATCGCTCATCAGCCCCCAGGCCCAGCCTCTGGAACCGCCTCCGATATACGCGATCCTGACGTCTTCCGCTTTTCCGTTCACATATTTCATAATCCCTCTCTCCTTTCCCGTTCTCCGAATTGTCCTCCTCATGAGCTGTTTCTATCATAACATGCAATTTTCAGATTATGGAGATCTTTTTTATTTTCTTTCCATTCTGCCTTTTGTATGCTGTCACGCTAGTTCTGATACCGCATTTTCCGCTTTTATTCTAACGGAGGAAGCAACATAGCAACACACAAAGCGCTAAGTGAAAGCTCTGTTTCTTTCAGCAGCCCAGATGGGAATTGAAAAGGTGGAACAAACTTGATATAGTAAAAATCATAGAAACGGCTCATTTCAACCTAAAAGTACAAACAATAGGAAAGGAAAAATTTTATGTTTAATGACAGCGGACTTTTTACCAAACGGCACATGAAAACCTATGTCTTTTCGCCGGAGAATCCCACCGGCATGCCAGGATGCGGTTCCAAAGGAGAAGACTGGCAAAAGCTGCACCCCTGCGATGTGCTGGAAGCAGGCGAAACTAAGACCCTGGTCAATACGAACGGGCCTGGCATCATTCGCACTATGTGGTTTACAGGTGATGTCAGCCAGAGCCTGGTGCTGCGCATCTACTGGGACGGGCAAGAACATCCGTCTGTCGAAGCGCCCTTAGGTTCCTTTTTTGGTTATGGCTTTCCGGATATCACTTCGGATCGGGACAACCGTTTTCCCACTCTCAATTCGGCCATGTTTCTCGCTGCTCCGTGTCGAGGAATGAATTGTTATTGGCCAATGCCTTTCTTACGCAATTGCCGCATTACCTTGGAAAACCGCAGGCCGGATACTCAGCTGACAGTTTTTTACACCATCACCATGGAGAAAGGGCAGCTTCCTGAAGAAGTGCTGTACTTCCATGCTTCTTACCGCCAGGCATTTCCTGTAACGCGCCATCAGGCCTATACGGTAATTGACGGTATTCAAGGAGAAGGGCACTTTGCCGGCGTCACTCTGGCAGTGGGCACCAACGCTCCCAACGGCTGCTGGGTAGAGGGCGAGGCTAAGATGTATATTGACGGAGATATATATCCTTCCGTTAATTATACTGGAACAGAAGATTATTTCTGCGGTGCTTATGCTTTCGGCTATGATCGGGGTGCACATACGGCTTATCAGCCTTACAGCGGTCTGTATGCAGGGATGTACGCCGTGTTAGGCAGCCAGGAGCAGCGTTACCAATATCAGCCTCGGTTTATGCTGTATCGTTTGCATGTTCCAGATCCAATCAGCTTTGAGAAAGATTTTCGCATGAGCCTACAGAATATGGAATTTACTCCCTATGGCCAGCGCGGGCGCCGAGATGATTTCTCATCCTGTGCCTATTGGTATCAGACGCTTCCTTCCGCACCTCTTCTTCCCCTGCCCGCGGATGAAGATATTTTTACCAGATAGTAATTGTAAATAGGTTTTATATGGCTGTGAAACTTTCGTAAGAATCATGTAAAATGTGGCATCTTTTTTGTTCTTTTGCACAAAGTACTGTCCTTTTTATAGATTATGTGGTACAATTTGAACATCAAGTAAACCTATAGACCAGGGGGATTTATTATGGCAAAAGAAATGATTGCAATGCTTCTTGCCGGCGGTCAGGGTTCACGGCTGTATGCCCTCACCCAAAAACTGGCAAAACCCGCCGTTCCCTTCGGCGGGAAGTACAGGATTATCGATTTCCCGTTATCAAACTGTGTCAACTCTGGTATTGACACAGTAGGCATTCTTACCCAGTATCAGCCCATGGTACTCAATGAGTATATCGGGAACGGACAGCCCTGGGATTTGGATCGCCTCTACGGCGGCGTCCATGTCCTGCCTCCTTACCAGCAGGCGACTGGTTCCGACTGGTACAAGGGCACGGCCAATGCAATTTATCAGAACATACCTTTCATCGAACGCTACAACCCGCAGTATGTGATCATCCTTTCCGGCGATCAGATCTGCAAGCAGGATTACAGCGACTTCCTGAGATTCCACAAGGAGAAGAATGCGGAATTCAGCGTGGCTGTCATGGAAGTTCCCTGGGAAGAGGCTTCCCGCTTTGGCCTGATGGTAGCGGATGAGAACGACCGTATCACGGAGTTCCAGGAAAAGCCCAAGGAGCCCAAATCCAATCTGGCCTCCATGGGAATCTATATTTTCAACTGGGACATCCTGAAGAGATACCTGATTGAAGACGAAGCGGATCCCGAATCAGAGAACGACTTCGGCAACAACATCATTCCCAATCTTCTGCGTGATGGCCGTAATATGTATGCCTACCGCTTCAGCGGTTACTGGAAAGATGTGGGAACCATTTCCTCTCTGTGGGAAGCCAATATGGAAGTATTGGATCCGGAACACAGCGGCATTAACCTTTTTGATGATGATTGGAAAATCTACAGCCGCAACAGCGGCATGACCGGTCACAGGATCTGTGCGGATGCTGTGGTTGAGAACTCCATGATAACAGACGGCTGCCGTATTGAGGGGCATGTGAAGCATTCCATTCTTTTTGCAGGCGTTCATGTTGAGCCAGGCGCATATGTGGAAGATGCAGTTGTCATGGGCGGTACGCTCATTCAATCCGGCGCCGTGGTGAAGCACTGCATCGTTGCTGAGAACGTAGTAATCGGTGAAAATGCCGTAGTTGGCGCTATGCCTTCTGACGGAGAGAACGGAGTAGCTACCATCGGCTCCGGCGTTTACATCGGGGATAATGCCAAAATCGGCCCCAATGCAATGGTGAATAATAATGTAAAAGGCGGTGAAGAACAATGGTAAATTCCAACTCAGATGCGCTGGGCATCATTTTCCCGAACAGCTATGATACTCTGGTTCCTGAACTGGTGAGCGAACGCCTGATGGCTTCCATCCCCTTTGCTGGCCGTTACCGCATGGTGGATTTCATTCTTTCCAGCATGGTAAACTGCGGGATCGGCAACGTTTCCATCGTCGTGCGCAACAATTACCATTCACTCATGGATCATCTCGGCTCGGGCCGCGCTTGGGATCTGACCCGTAAAAACGGCGGTTTGCATATCTTCCCGCCTTATTCTGAGAAAAAGGTAAAGATCTATAACGGCCGCGTAGAAGCGCTTGCGAGCGTGCTTGGCTTCCTGAAGGATCAGAAGGAAAAATATGTGGTGATGTCAGATGCCAATATCGCCCTCAACTTTGATTTTAACGCTCTGATCGATGCGCATATTGCCAGCGGCGCGGATATCACTGCCGCCTATGCCAGACAGGAGATTCCTGCCCGCACGCTGGAAGGCGACAGCGTCAATAAAGAGATGTATTATACACTCGGCATTGAAGACGGCCGCGTGAAAGAGATTTATATCAACTCCAAAGAGAGGGGCGTTCAGAATTTCTGCCTGAACATCTACATCATCGACAGGGAACTTTTGATTGATCTGATTGGCACCGCATTTATGCGCGGCTACATCTATTTTGAACGGGATATTCTGGCACGTTCCCTGGATATCCTGGATGTGCGCGCATTTGAATTCGATGGATA
>USKC01000034.1 GCA_900555195.1 uncultured Lachnospiraceae bacterium | reverse complement strand
TTTTATAAACGTAAGTTGAGATAATCTCCGATGCTGTAATATTCATCGGATTCTGCATTAGCAATACTTTTTCAAATCCCACGCTCATGATGCGTCCAGAATTCATAATGAGCAATATCACCGCTGTAGGAATAATCGACGGAATATCGATATAGAGAATTTTTTGCAGTTTGCCCGCTCCGTCTATTTCTGCCGCTTCATATAAATCCGGATTTACAGAAGTCAATGTAGCAATATAGATGATGGCATCCCATCCCGCATGCTGCCAAATCTCGCTTATTACAAAAATAAGGCTGAATCCTTCTGCGCTTCCCATCGGGATTCCTGCATTTCCTCCTGTAACCATATCAATCGCCTTATAAAGCATCCCGCCTCCTGGTGATAACATAATTACCAGCATTCCCACTACTGCCGGAATCGAAATAAAATGGGGTGCATACGTTGCTGTCTGAAGCAATTTCTTCAATTTTGGATATTTTAATTGGTTGATTAAAAGTGCCAGCAAGATAGGAATCGGAAAGCCAAAGAGCAGATTCATTAAGCTAATCTTCAGGGTATTTCCAATAATTATCTGGAATTGATAAGAATCGAAGAAACGGGCAAATTGCTCCATTCCTACCCACGGGCTTCCCCAGATTCCCTTTTCCGGTGTATACTCTTTGAATGCGATTTGTATTCCTGCCATAGGTATATAACAGTAAATGAAAAAGTAAAACAATGTGGGAAATAACAGCAGATAAAGCTGGTAATCCCTTTTTAGTTGTATCAAAAATTTTTTCTTTCCCCCTATCTTCATCCTTACTCCCATCTGCGCGCTCTAGCGTGCCCATAACATTGAGGCGGGTGAAAGTACTTTTCTTTCACACTTACCTCCATTTTCAAATTCTTTACCCATCCAGCGGTCACCAAGGATGTCTAACGTTTTGTTTATGGTAATATGCACAATATCTCCCTGTAAATATCCAATATTTTTGTCAATATACTTATTTTTTGCACACAAAAAAGGATGGGCACTCAGTCCCATCCCCGATGATTTGAAAACAGACTATAAAATTACTTCCCATTATCGCTTCTTCTGCACCACCCAGGTGTCATTCCCAACTATTTCTTAAGTACCTTATAAAAATGCATCCCGCCGCAAAAGATTACCATATCCTGATTTTGTTATGCCCTTCCACGAGATCATTTATAGGCCCTACAATCACATGCCCCTCTTCCCGCTTATTTCCACAATAATCGCGGTCAAATACGATCGGCGTTCCATCCGGATTCTCGAAAAGTTCTTCTGCCGCCCTCGTGCAGCCCAAATCCTGTGTCCGCATAACAACCGCCTCTTGATCCAGTATGGCTTTGTCCACATCCGCCTCCAGATATACCCGGCATCCTTCCTCCGTCTCTTCCTTCACGATCCGCACCTTTAGGCCGGCGTCGCCCGTGTAGCAGGATTTCTCACGGTCATATCCCTTTGCGCCCTGAAGGTATACGTTACGGTCGATATATACAGGCTGCTTCACCTTCACATACAGTTCGTTGTCTCCCGGGAATGCCTCATTAATCAAATCAATATATTCCTCGTAGCTGGCGGGATGACCGTTAAAATCAGCCGTTCCGCAGGATGTTCCGTTCGTCTCTCCGAGCAAAGGCGCTCCGCCCACAAAAATGTTCTGATAGAATCTGTCATCCCCTCCATAGATGAAGGAAGACGCCATGATTGCGGTCGTATGCGGAAAATGGTACGGCGTGGAACGATTCAATTCATTCCAGTGTTTCATATTTCCCAGCACCAGGTTGTGCACATATGCGCCGCCCTGGGAAGCGTTCTCAAAGCTATAGGGAGAGGTGAAAATATTATTGTCCACCAGGTAGGGGCCATGGGAGACTTCCACCATCAGATCACGGATATTATCTGTGAACAGATTGCTGCTCACGCGGGTTCCCTGCGTCTCCCAATCAAGCCAGATTGCCAGCGTGCAGTCATGAATATAGTTGTGATGGATCTGCGTATCGATCGCCGCATGGAACTTAATTCCTGCAATCTCATATCCGAAAAATTCGTGCTTCGTAGCGATCCGGAAGATCTCATTTCCATAAATCTCGCTGAATACGCAGCCCAGGTGTCCCACAATTCCGTTCTGCCCGCAGTCATGGATGATATTATTGCGCACGATATGGGAACCGATATTGTCCTTATTCCATCCAAGCTGCAGCGCTCTGCCCACCGCCTCATACTGATAAGTATAGCCGGGTTTTCTCTTCGTCTTGGTGAAAAGGTTGTCCCCTGTTTTCTCGTCCTTTCCAAGGCTTACCGCGCTGCACTTCGCATCATGGATATCATTGTTCTCGATGATCCATCCCTTGCTCCAATGCGCGCCAATCAGTCCGGGCTGATCTCCTGTGGGCGGAGCAAACGGGCATGCTGCCTGCGCCAGTTCAAATCCGGATACAGTAATATAGTCTTTTCCCGCCTGCTTGGGATAGAATACGCATTTTCTTACGTTAATTTCCACCAGTTCCACGTTCGGATCCGCCCCATGGAAATTGGCCCAGATCGTGGTGTTCTCGCTGTCCACCTGCGCATACCACTGATAGATGCTATCCTCCGTATTCAGGATGGGCTCCCGATAATTCTGCCAGGGCAGCTGATAGCCGTTTTCCCTCTTTTCCGCTTTTTCCACCTCTTCGACGCTCAGGGCTTCAAAGAAAGATTTTCCGTTCAGATACACATCTCCCAGATGCAGGGTCGGATATGCCGGGCCCACCATCCAGTCTCCATAAAGGTAGGTATTGTAAGGATTAAAATCTCCGAACAGTGTATTCGGGAGCACCGCTTTCCATACGGTTCCTGCGGTATTTTCCCAACCTGTAATCCGTTCAGAGCCTTTAATCACCACCCTCTCGCCCTCTGCGGCACGGTAAGTGATCCGCTCTATGTCGCTGATCCCTCCCATTTTAGGATCTACCCATTCCCGGTATTCACCTCCGTGTACAATCACGGTGTCTCCCGGCATGGCCACATCCGCCGCTTTCTGAATCGTCGCAAACGGCGCCCCTGCCGAGCCCTCCGCCCAGTCGCTGCCTCCTTTTGCCACATGATATTCTCTTGCCATTTTTCCTCCGTTCTGCCGCATATACGGCCTTCCCCTTTTCTTTTACCGGCCTCTTTCAGCCTGATGCAATTATAGCATTTCTTCTTAAAGCCATACAAGAACCAGCCAATTCAGAAACCAGAAAATATCAGCATCCTGCACGGCTTTGTTTTCTTCTACCGGATCCTCGCCAAATACTCTTTAGACAGAATTTTGTTGATATTCAGCGAAAACAGCAGCGTGGCCGTAGCCGCTGATATGAGATCGGACACCGGCTCCGCATAAAAAATACCCATCACGCCAAAGAATCGTGGCAAAATCAGGGCAAGAGGCACCAGAAGCAGCACCTTCCGAAACATGGCTATGAACAGAGAAATTCCTGCCTGTCCCAATGACAGGAAGCAGGGCTGAATCCCATTCTGCAGCCCAAAGAAAAGCATTCCGAAAAGGAATACCGGCATCACCTTCCCTACCAGGCCGATCAATTCCGGGTCATTGGTGAACAAGGACGCATACAGCTCCGGGAAAATCATCGCTGTCATATTCGCCACAAAGGAGATCGCAAAGCTGACTGCAATCATGCTCAGACAGATCTTCTTGGTCCTGAGGAAATTCCCTGCCCCATAGTTATAACTGATGATCGGCTGTACCCCCTGTGTAAATCCGGAAAGAGGGGCCGAAAAAAGCTGCAGCACGCTTTGCATGATGGTATAGGAACCCACATACATATCTCCGCCATAGACCTGCAGCCCTCGATTCACCACGATGCTGACCAGACTTTCCGTAGAACGCATGATGAACGGAGAAATCCCCAGTGAACAGATCTGTCCCATCATACGGATATCCGGTTTCATATTTTTCCAGGTCAGGCGGATCGTCGTTTTCTTTCCGATCAGAAAAAGCACGTTCCATGCTGCGCTCATGGCCTGGGAAATCACTGTGGCGATTGCCGCACCCTTCACTCCCCAGCCAAACAAAAAGATAAAAATAGGATCCAGAACGATGTTCACAACCGCACCAATTACAATAGAGAACATGGCAATTCTCGGCTGTCCCTGAGAAATAATAAATGGGTTCAGCCCTAATGCTGCCTCCACGAAAAGCGTTCCAATCAAATAAATCGACAGATATTCGCAAGCATAGCCGATTGTCGCATCGCTGGCTCCGAACATATACAGAAAAGGTCTCTGAAACACAAAAAATACGATCATCAGAATGACGCTGAAGAAGATCAGCAGACAGGTTCCGCTTCCAAGAATTTTCTCCGCATGCTTTCTATCCCCTTTTCCCATCCAAATCGCTGCCAGCGGGGCTCCTCCCATTCCCACAAAAGCTGAAAACGCGGAAATCAGCGTTATGATCGGGAATGTCAGTCCCACTCCCGTCAATGCCGCGGCACCTACGCCTTCGATGTGGCCGATATAGATTCTATCCACAATATTGTAAAGGATATTGATAACCTGCGCGATTACGGATGGTATCGCCATGCTCACCATCAATTTTGCAATACTGTCCGTCCCCATTCGTTCTTCATTTGTACCTGCCATCTCTCTAACCTCTCCATCTTCTGTCTCTTTGATTCTTTTCTATTCCATCCTCAGATTTCTCTCATGCCCCTACCTATTCTATACTTATCAATGATAAAAGTCGATAAGTATTTATTGTCTCTTCAGCGTAGACGTTCAACAAACAGGAACCTATGATTTCCCCCGTATATCTCTAGCGTTCTGCGGACAAACATGGTATTCTGATAACAGAATCTGTAAGGAGGAACATGGTATGAAAAAATATACAGAATATATTGTAGAACAGGTACAGAAACTGCTTGCCATTGACAGCCCCACGGGCTATACGCAGAATGTGTCATCCTATTTAATGGACACTTACCGGGAACTGGGATATGACCCCGTCCTTACGGTAAAGGGCGGCGTTCTCGTCAAAATTGCAGACGGCACTGTCTCCGGTGCAAATACAGCTGAAAATAGCTGCAATCCGGCAGGCTGCGGCCCCATTCTGCTGATGGCACATGTGGATACGCTGGGGGCCATGGTGCGTCAGATAACCCCGAACGGCCGGCTGAAGCTCACGCCTCTGGGCGGCATGAATCCGAATAATTCTGAAACAGAAAACTGCCGGATCTATACGCGGGATGGAAAGGTCTATACCGGAACCTTCCAGCTCGCCAATGCGTCCATCCATGTGAACGGGGAGTTCAACGATACAAAGCGCTCTTATGACAGCATGGAAGTGCTTCTGGACGAATTGGTCAATTCTGCAGAGGATGTTAAGGCTCTCGGCATTATGACGGGCGATATCGTATGCTTCGATCCCAGAACCGTTGTCACCCCTTCCGGCTACATCAAGAGCCGTTTCCTGGATGATAAACTAAGCACTGCCATCCTGCTCGGTTATGCCAAGTATCTGAAGGAAGAAAAAATATGCCCTGCCCGCACCATCTATCAGCATATCACCGTGTTTGAAGAGGTCGGCCACGGAGCCTGCGCTTCCATTCCTGCCGATGTGACAGAGCTCCTGTCCGTGGACATGGGCTGTGTCGGAGAAGGGCTGGAATGCACAGAATGCCAGGTCTCCATCTGTTCCAAGGACAGCGCTGGGCCGTATCATTATGAAGTGGTCTCTTCCCTGATTAATGCTGCCAAAAAGGCGGGGGCTGATTTTGCTGTGGATGTATATCCGCACTATGGTTCCGACGCGGACGCCGCGCTGGAAGCGGGCATTGATGCCAGACACGGCCTGATCGGCCCAGGCGTATATGCCTCTCACGGCTATGAAAGAAGCCATATCAAAGGTGTGGAAAATACCCTGAAGCTGCTTCAGGCTTATCTGGGATAATACGCATCGTTTCTTATCAGTATCAAAACAGGCCCGAAGCGCATTTCCTCTCAGGAACGCGCTTCGGGCCTGTTTTATCGTTCTTCTGTTCCCCTTCACATCCTGTCATCAGAACTGATACAGCATCTCCCAGTGGAAGGTCTCTTCATCAAATCTATACTGCTTCAGCAGTTCGGGCCCGCAGGAATTGCTTCCAACGCCGCTCATTTTATAATCCGTACAAAATACAACACAACCCGCCTTCTCCAGTTCGTAGTTATGTGCCTTTCCTGCCAGTTCCTCAATGGTATATTCCGATGCATTAAAGGAAAACGGCTGTTTTCCCCAGGCCGTAATGGAATCCAGCTTCACATACCTGCAGTTGTAGTGACTTCCGTTCTCCTGCGGCCGTATATAATCCTGATGCAGCTTGCGGACTGTGGTGGAGAATACGTCCATATAGCTGGCCTGATGCTTGTCACAGTAGCTCTCATGCGGGCCGTAGCCAAAATAGGATACCTTCTCCTCCTCTTCCTCCCGAGCCGTATACGGCAGGCAGAATTTCAGCCCGAACCTGGGAAGGAACGGGAAAATCGGATCCCGCTTTCCGTCCACAGCCAGCTTCACCTGCCCTTCCGCATTCACGCTCCAGACTGCATGCAGTCTCAAGAACGGCTGCAGGAAAATGGCCGCGATGGATAAATCACAGGTGATGGTCACCACGCCCTGGCGGTTTTTCGCTTCCGCTTTATATACTTTTACTACACTTCTGTCATATCCCGCTTTTTTCCATTCCAGCACAATGTTCCGGTCATTGTCCGTGGGGGCGCGGTATACGTTCCATTCCACAGGAGCCGTGATGCAGTCCTTTCCATCCTTTCGGATCGTCAGGAAGTTCCCTTCCTTCTTGCCGAATGCATAGGAGAACCGTTCTCCCTCCACCACAAATGCATAAGGCGTTTCGGTCAGCGTAAGCTTCCCTTCCTTTGCAAAAGGCAGCTCCCTTTCCCGGAAAGCGGAAAGCGGGATCTGGTCAAATCCCATCACATGGCCGATCTGCGTCAGTTTATCCTTGGCCATCTGATAATAGGTCAGATTCAGGAACGTATTCTCTTCTTTTTCAGAAGGCAGCTTGATCGTGATATCCGTATACCCGTGCGGCTTTGCATCCAACGTATCCACAGAGCCTTCTGCGATCAGCTCCCCTTCCTTCTTGATCTCATACTGCAGGCGGATATATCCGTTCAGATTGCGGAAATCCAGCTTGTTATGCAGCCGGATGATCCCTTTCTTACGGTCGATCAGTTCAGCGCGCACCGGCCGTATGGCATTCTTCCACTCATAGAGCCCTTCATGAGGCCTTCTGTCGGGAAATACCAGACCGTCCATGCAGAAATTGCCGTCATGAGGGAACTCACCCGCATCTCCCCCATAGTGATACATCTCTCTTCCGTCTTCCGACCTTCCCTCATAGGTGGCATGGTCACACCATTCCCATACAAAGCCTCCGCAGAATCCATCATATTTATAAATCTGCTGCATGTAGTCCTCAATATCCCCAGGGCCATTTCCCATAGCATGAACGAATTCACACTGGATAAAGGGCTTCTTCTCTCCGGGCTCGGCAAAATATTCGTCTATGTACTGCGTAGAGGCATACATGTGACTTTCCACATCCAGCATGGATTCATCCTTCACATGTCCCTCCGGTTCAAAATGGCAGCTTTCATAATGCACCAGCCGCGTAGGATCATATGCCTTCACCCAACGCCCTGCTTCTTCCACATTCGTCCCGAAGCCGGATTCATTTCCCAGAGACCAGAAAATCACACAGCACTGGTTTTTATCCCGAATCACATTGCGCATGGAACGATCCAGGACCGCCTGACGATAAGAAGGAAGCTCAGCCAGATAGCTGAAGGTTTTCTCCCTGCTTCCCTGATACTGATTCAGTACCCCATGAGATTCCAGGTCCGCTTCTGCTATCAGATAGAAACCGTATTCATTGCACAGTTCCGGGAACCAGGGCGCATTCGGATAATGGCTGGTGCGGATAGCATTCACATTGGCCTCTTTCATGATGCGCAGGTCAAACATCGCGTCCATGCGCGATACAACCGCACCTGTAAAGGGGCTGCTGTCATGCCTGTTTACGCCTTTGAACTTCACGGGCTGCTCATTGATGAGCACCACTCCATTTCGAATGGCTATGGTACGGATTCCCACCTTTTGTCTGAGGATTTCCTCCTGCGTACGAATCCATACTTCATAAAGGTATGGCTCCTCCGCATTCCACAGAACCGGGTTCTCCACCGTAAAGGACAGCTTTCCGTCTCCATCCGGCTGCGCAGTGCCTATCAGTTCCTTCCCGTCGTAAAGTTCGGCGGTTACCTCCGGCTTTCCTACACATTCCAGGCTGATCCGGATCCATGCCCGCATCTGCTCATAATCCACCGGTGTTGTGACCGTATAATCCCTCACATATTCCTTCGGCCGCAGAAGCAGATACACATCACGGAAGATGCCGGACATGCGGAATTTATCCTGATCCTCCAGATAGCTTCCGTCACACCATTTTAATACCAGAACCGCCAGAGTGTTGTCTCCAACCTTTGTCTTACCTGTAATCTTAAATTCGCTGGGGCTGTGGGATACCTGGCTGTAACCGACGAATTTGCCATTCACCCATACATAAAAGCAGGAATCCACCCCTTCAAAATAAAGGAACTGCTCTTTCTTTGCCTCTTCCTTATCCAGATCAAAGTGCTTTATATAAGCGCCGCATGGGTTATTATCCGGCACATAGGGCGGATCGCAGGGAAACGGGTAACGCGTATTCGTGTACTGCTTCTGGTCATAGCCCAGCATCTGCCAGCAGGAAGGGACTTCCATCCTGACAAATCCCTCTTCGTCAAACCCCTTCTTGTAAAATTCCGGCACATCCTCAACGCATGGATAATACGCAAACTTCCAGTCCACGCTGCTTAAACCTTTGCAGCACTCCCTCTCCTGTGCATCCAGGGGCACATAGAAGCACCTGTTTTCCTCACAGCCCACATGCAGGACTTCCGGGTTCTCATAGTATCTCTCCAGCACCATAACTTTTCCCTCCTGGAACTTGTGTTCCCTTTCATTCGTATACGTCTCCCGGACACGTTCTGATTTTTTCTCCCTCCGTCACGGTTCACAGCCCTGCTGAAAGCACTGCAACCGCCCTCGCACGCACCCTGGATCGTCTGTTGCTGATATTGTAAATTATAAAGAAAATATGGTACACTTACAATACGATTTCTGAAAAAAAGATGTTCCTGCCGGCCCTCTTCGGCCAGCGTACAGATGAAGCGGAAAGGATTACAGTATGGAATATAAAAAGGTCATTTTAAAAAAAGGTGCAGGCCGGAGCCTGAAGGCGGGAGGCATGTGGATCTATGATAATGAGATCGCCCGGATAGAAGATGGCTGCGAAGACGGCGGATTGGTATGGGTGGAAGATTTTGACGGATATTTTCTGGGAACGGGGTTCCTGAACCGGCGTTCCAAAATCACGGTGCGCATTTTGGCGAGGAAGCCAGAAACCGTCATCGATGAGGCGTTCTGGGTCAGACGGGTGCGGGATGCCTGGGAATATCGGAAACAGACCGTGGATACTGGAAGCTGCAGGCTGATCTTCGGGGAGGCGGATTTCTTTCCGGGACTGGTAGTGGATAAATTCTCGGATGTTTTGGTGGTGGAATCCCTGGCGCTGGGCATTGACCGTTTCAAGCCTTTGATTCTTGATATCCTCCGCCGCGTCCTGCTGGAGGACGGCATCCGGATCCGTGGCATTTATGAACGCAGTGACGCCAAGGTACGCCTGCAGGAAGGCATGGAACGGTTCAAAGGCTTTATCGGCGAGCCCTTTGATACCCATGTCGAAATTGAAGAAAACGGCGTAAAGTACATCGTGGATGTGGAAGAAGGACAAAAAACGGGATTCTTCCTGGATCAGAAGCACAACCGTGCCGCCATCTGGGGCATCAGCAAAGGGCAGCGGGTGCTGGACTGCTTCACGCATACCGGCTCCTTTGCCCTGAATGCAGGAAAAGCCGGGGCAAGCAGCGTTCTTGGCGTTGACGCTTCCATGACGGGCATTTTGCAGGCACAGGAAAATGCCAGGCTGAACCACCTGGAAGATCGGGTGCATTTCCAGTGTGCGGATGTATTTGAACTGCTCCCCAAACTGGAAGCGGAAGGGGAACGCTACGGCGTAGTGATCCTGGATCCCCCTGCCTTTACCAAATCCAGGAACTCGGTGAAGAATGCGGTGAAAGGATATCGGGAAATTAATCTGCGCGGGATGCGGCTTGTACAGGACGGCGGTTATCTCGTCACCTGTTCCTGCTCTCATTTCATGGAGCCGGAACTTTTCGCCAAAACCATTCGGGAAGCTGCGCGCGGCGCCCATAAGAGGCTGCGGCAGGTTCATTTTTCCACGCAATGCTGCGATCACCCTATCCTCTGGGCTGCGGATGAATCCTATTATCTGAAGTTCTACATTTTCCAGGTGAGGGAAGAACGGTAGGCGCATTCCGGGAATAAAGGAGAATCACGACATGTACGAGATCACGCTTACAGAATTTGACCTTCCTTCCATCATGAATTCCGGACAGGTCTTCCGCATCCGGCCTTACTTGGAGGAACCCAATACATATCTGGTCGCGGCGGGCACAAAAGCCGTATGCATCCGGCCAGGTGAGTCCTCTGAAGATGGGCGGAAAAGAAGCTTTCTGTTTTCCTGTACAAAAGAAGCCTTTGACGGATTCTGGCGGGAATATTTCGATCTGAACACCGACTATGGCGCCATTCTCAATTCCATTGATCCAGGTGACAGCTATCTGCAGGCCGCCGCAAAATATGGGCGCGGGATACGGATCCTGAAGCAGGATCTGTGGGAAACCATCATCAGCTTCCTCATCTCCCAGAACAACAATATCATTCGGATCCGCAGGAGCATCGAAGCGCTGTGTGAGCGGTTCGGGGACCGCACAGAAATCGATGGAGCTCTCTCTGTATTTTCTTTCCCCACGCCGGAAGCCCTCTGCTGTGAGGGACTTCCCGGCCTGTCCGGACTGGGTCTCGGCTATCGGGATAAATATATTCTCAGCATGGCGGAATACTGCTCCAGCAAGGAAGGAAAATGCTGGCTGGAACGGCTGAAAGGCTGTTCCTATGAAGAAGCTGTTCCCCTGCTGCTGCAGCGGTTCGGCATCGGCCGGAAAGTGGCAGACTGTATCTGCCTGTTCGCCCTTCACCACATTGGCGCCTTTCCCATTGATACCCATATCAGGCAGATCTTAGATGCCCATTATCCGAATGGTTTTCCCTTCAGCCGCTATGAAGGCTTTGCCGGGATCCTGCAGCAATACCTTTTCTACTATAAACAGTCCGGCCCGAAAGAAAAGGCCGTCATGGAATCCGCTTCTGCTTCCGATTCCAAAAGGCTGTCTTCTCTGGAAAGTCCGGCCGTCCAGCGGCGTTAACGCATCCGGATGAAAGCCCGCGTCTGGACGAGAGCCTGCGTCTGGACGAAAGCCTGCGGCCGGCATGGCCCGCCGTTTCGTTCAGCCTTTTCTTTTCATTCCGCGTATGCGTTCCTTTGTTTTCGCATCCACACTGCGGGATTCCGTAATCTTGGACAGCGCTTTGTTATATGTAAAATCATCCAGGCTGCAGGAAGACAGATACTGCTGCGTTTCCTCAGGAAACTTCACATAACACATGGATATGGCCCAGGCAACAGCCATTTTTACATAATAATCCGAATGGCGGATGCCATCCAGAATCGGAAAAATCCGGCTGATATATTCCTGCCTGATATAATGATCCAGCAGCATGACTGCCACAAAGCGCAGCGTAAATGGTTCCTGTGAATCAAGGTGCTTCTGAAGGAAGGCAAAAACCTGTTCCGGATAGTCCTCGGCGATTTTCAGCGTGGCGCAGAAACTGTCACAGACCGACCAGTTATCGATCTTCGGCAGAAAGGCTTCCGTATAGGAAAAAATCTCTTCCAGCCCCACCCCCGCATACGCATGCGCATATCCGATCAGGAATCCCTGCAGCATGATTTCCTCAAAATACCAGTTTCCGCAGCTTTCATATGCCTTTTTCCAGTCTTTCCTGGCCAGCTGTTTCGCCAGCCTGCGCAGTTGCGGCAGCCGTACGCCGAGAATGTTCCGGGTGCCCGGAAGCAGGGATGCAGAAAATTTCCTGTAATCGGGCTCTGCCATGGAAATCAGAAGTCGGGTCAGTTCATTTTCTTGCCCGGAAATATTCTGCATAGGCTTTTCCCTCTTTCACATAATGACAGGCGTTCTTCAGGCTGTCTTGTACTTCTTTGTCCGAAACCTGCCTCCGGATGGCCGCAGGGCTTCCGATAACCAGGGAACCGTCCGGAATGACCGTATTCTGTGTCACCAAAGCTCCCGCCCCCACGATGCAGTTTCGACCGATCTTCGCGCCGTTCAGAAGGATCGCGCCCATTCCGATTAACGTGTTGTCCCCCACGCTGCATCCATGTACGATCGCCCCATGCCCGATGGTCACATTTTCCCCGACCCGCACCGGATATCCCTCATCCACATGAAGCACAGCGTTATCCTGCACGTTGCTCCCTTTTCCGATGGCGATTCCGGCCGTTTCCGCCCGGATGACAGCATGAAACCATATGCTGCAGTCCTCTCCGACTGTAACGTCTCCATATATATCCGCATCCGGAGCGATAAATGCTGATTCATGTATATTGGGTGTTTTCATTTCTGTACTCCTTATCCGTTTTGACAAAATTCACTGACGCATTGATGTTCCTGACGCGTTAAATGTATCTTCTTTTCCCCCTTGTGTCAATATAGCCCCATAGGTTCCTGTTCATTCTCCCAGGGAATGGACGGGAAGTATGGACAAAAGCCGGAAATTGCAGCCATGGAAAAAATCTGGAACATGCAAGGCTTCTCTCCTTCATCCCTCTGTCCAGGTTCTAATCCCTCTCCCCACTTGTGAACTTTTTCCAAATGGCTATAATGGTAAAAAAAGGAAATGATACAGCAAATCTGTCACTGAGTACTGTCGATCCATTTAGCAGCACGGAGAAAGTAAAGTATATGGTGAGGGAATATCTCAATCAGAATGTTTATGAAGCTTTTCTTGAGCGAATGCACTTCCTATTCAAAGAATTTGACAACATTTACCTGTCCTTTTCCGGCGGAAAGGACAGCGGTCTTCTTCTGAATCTGGTTCTGGACTTTAAGAAAAAATATTATCCGGATAAGACACTGGGCGTATTTCATCAGGACTTTGAAGCTCAATATACTGTTACTACAGAGTATGTGGAACGAACGTTTGAGCGGATTAAGGATGAAGTGGAGCCTTATTGGGTATGTCTGCCCATGGCTACCCGCACTGCTCTCAGCAGTTATGAGATGTACTGGTATCCCTGGGATGATACCAAACGCGACTGCTGGGTGAGACCCATGCCGCAAAAGGAATATGTCATCAATCTGGAACATAATCCTATGACGACCTACCGCTATCGTATGCATCAGGAAGATCTGGCCAAGCAGTTCGGACGTTGGTACCGCCTCTGTCACGACAACAAGAAAACCGTGTGCCTGCTCGGTATCCGAGCGGATGAATCCTTACAGCGGTACAGCGGTTTTCTCAACAAAAAATATGGATACAAGGACGCCTGCTGGATCAGCAAACAGTTCAAGGATGTCTGGTGTGCTTCTCCGCTGTATGACTGGTCTGTCTACGATATATGGCATGCTTATGCCTTATTCGGTTATGATTATAATAAGCTGTATGATCTCTATTATATGGCCGGCCTGAAAGTCTCTCAAATGCGTGTGGCATCCCCTTTTAACGATTATTCCAAGGATTCCCTGAACCTATACCGCGTTATTGATCCAGAGATCTGGACAAAACTCGTGGGCCGCGTCCGGGGCGCCAACTTTACAGCCATATATGGCCGCACCAAAGCGATGGGATATCGGAATATCACGCTTCCGGAAGGTCATACCTGGAAATCCTATACTCAGTTTCTCCTGGATACGCTGCCAGTCAGACTACGAAACAATTATGTGAAAAAGTTCAATACTTCTATCCATTTCTGGCATACGACAGGCGGTGGTCTGGATGAGGAGACGATTCAGGAACTAACCGACCATGGCTACGCGATCATCCGAAACGGCGTTTCCAACTATACACTGAGCAAAAAAAGCCGTATCATTTTCGTCGGTCCCATTCCAGACCATACAGACGATATCAAATCCACCAAGGACATCCCCAGTTGGAAGCGGATGTGCTATTGTATCCTGAAAAATGACCATACCTGTCGTTTTATGGGATTCGGTATCACCCGGGAACAACAAAAACGCCTGGACACCATCCGGCGCAAATACAAAAGCATTGAGGATTTTGATTATGGATTATAAGAGCCCTGTTTATCACGTCATCCCCGTGCCGATTGAAAAGGTGCGGCCCAACAATTACAACCCGAATGCGGTGGCCCCTCCCGAGATGAAGCTTCTTTATGAAAGCATTAAAGAGGATGGCTATACTATGCCGATCGTCTGTTATTATGTAAAAGAAGATGATTGCTATCTGATCGTAGACGGCTTTCATCGGTATCGGATCATGCTGGAACATAAAGATATCTACGAACGGGAACGCGGGCTGCTTCCGGTATCTGTCATCAATAAACCGCTGGACAAACGTATGGCAAGCACCATACGGCACAATCGGGCGAGAGGTTCTCATGATGTGGATCTAATGAGTAATATAGTCAAGGAACTGCATGACCTCGGCCGCTCTGACGCCTGGATTTCCAAGCATCTGGGGATGGATAAGGATGAAATTCTACGGCTCAAGCAGATCACCGGCCTGGCGGCAAACGACGACCGCCTGAAATTCTACGAGGCGAACATCCTCGATCGCGCGGCGCTCGACCGCGTCTTCTCCGAGAACGACGTGGACGCCATCATCCACTTCGCCGGCTTCAAGGCCGTGGGCGAAAGCGTGCAGAAGCCGCTGGAATACTACTGGAATAACTTCGCGGGCACGCTGGCCCTGTGCGACGTGGCCCGCGCGCACGGCGTGAAGAACCTCGTGTTCTCGTCGAGCGCCACGGTGTACGGCGAGCCGGAGTTCATCCCCATCACCGAGGATTGCCCGAAGCACGACGCCACGAATCCCTACGGCTGGACGAAGTCCATGCTGGAGCAGGTGCTGACCGACCTGTACGTGGGCGACGACGAATGGAACGTTGTGCTGCTGCGCTATTTCAACCCCATCGGCGCGCACGAGAGCGGCCTGATCGGCGAGGATCCCAAGGGCATCCCCAACAACCTGCTGCCCTACGTTGCGCAGGTGGCCGTAGGCAAGCTGGAAAGCGTCGGCGTGTTCGGCGACGACTATCCCACGCACGACGGCACCGGCGTGCGCGACTACATCCACGT